>JAXDZY010000035.1:0-11978 GCA_034086685.1 Lachnospiraceae bacterium | reverse complement strand
AACCACCTGAAAGTATGGTAAACTCATATCCAGAATAACTCTTTCAGGTGGTCTGTACCTTTCTTTAGTGTGGTAACTTAAGAATAGCATAAAATCATTAGAAAGAGTTATTTTTTTATTGAGAACTTTTTACTGTCAAGTACTTATAAATCAAGTATTTTTAAATTTTTTTCATTTCCAGAGTTTTTTTATCATTATTTCCGGGCCTCTGTATCCTGTTTTGCTTCTCTGAATATACAAGCCCATTCATCAAGAATAAAAATGAATCCCTTATTTCCTGGATTCAGATAATATCCCATATGCTTTTCACAGAAAGGCGGATTATAAATATGAAAATTGCAATTCCGCTGGATGAAAACAGGCAGGATGTATGTACAGTTCTGGCTCGTGCTCCGTATTTCCTGTTTCGTGAGGAAGGGAAGGATGTTATTCTAGAAAACCCTGCCGCCCAGGCACATGGCGGTGCCGGTATCCAGGCAATAGCCTGTTTGAGCAGCAAAGGCAGTGCCGGTAAAACCATGGTCGCGGTCAATCTTTCGGTTGCCGCCGGAACTGCAACCTATATTGATTGTGATGTGGAGGAACCAAACGGACGGCTGTTTTTGAAACCTCAAAATATTCGTGAAAAAACGGTATGTTCTCTTTTACCCGAATTTGATGCGGATAAATGTAACAGCTGTAAAAAATGCGTTCAATTCTGCCGCTTTCATGCCTTGATGTATATCAAGGATAAGCCTATGGTATTTTCCGAGGTCTGCCACAGCTGCGGCGGCTGTATGATGGTTTGCCCGGAAGGTGCCATAACTGAAAAACCAAAGCCGATTGGAGTTCTCGAAATCGGAAAACACGATAACATTCGTGTAGTGACCGGTATTCTGAATCCCGGCGAATCATCCGGTGTTCCTGTCATTCGGGAAGCCCTGAAACAGGCACAGAGGCTGACAGTGATCGACTGTCCTCCGGGCAGTGCCTGCTCTGTGATGGAAAGTGTTATGGATGCGGATTACTGTATTCTGGTGGCTGAGCCAACCGCTTTTGGTTTCCATAATTTCAGGATGGTTCATGAGCTTGTAACCCTGTTGGGTAAGAAATGCGGCATTCTTATCAATAAAAAGAGCGTTCCGTATCCGCCTCTGGATGCTTATCTAACTGTTCCGGGAAGAATTCCTTACGATCCTGTTGTGGCTTCTATGACTGCAAATGGAGAGCTGATAGCAGAAAGTGAAGATGATGGATACCATGCGGATTTTTGCGCCTTACTCCGGCAGATAAAGGAGATGCTCCCAATCTGCATCTTATCACAGAGCAGACTGCAGAGCCATCGGTCACAGATTTTCTCGGTGGTGAAAAAGCATCCATTGACATGGACAGATGCAGCTGCTGCGGACTTTGTCAAAGTCACTGCCGGTTCCATGCGATTGAAAACGCAAACGGAATATATACCGTCAATGAATATTCCTGCGAAGGCTGCGGTGTCTGTGCCAGTGTCTGTCCGCAGGGTACCATTGAACTGCATACGGATATTGCAGGGAAAAAGAAACTCTACTCGGATGATGGTGTATTTTCCACGGCAAAGCTGAAGATGGGCCGTGGGAATTCCGGCAAACTTGTCACAGAAGTGAAGATGGCCCTGTTGAAAAACGCACCGGATACAGCCCTTGCAATCATCGACGATTCTCCCGGTATCGGCTGTCCTGTCATTGCTCCTGTCAGCGGCATGGATCTGGTGCTTCTGGTAGCAGAGCCAAGTCTCAGCGGCATCAGCGATTTAAAACGACTGGTCAGGACCACCGAAACATTTCAGACGAAGCTGGCAGTCTGCGTTAACAAATGGGATATCAGTCCATATAACACAAAAACCATCCAGGAATTCTGTGAATCAGAAAAGATTCCTTTTGTTGGAAAAATACCGTATGACAAAAAAGCATCCGAAGCAGTCAATGCCGGTCTCAGCCTTACTGATATGGAGTGCCCTGCAGGGGATGCACTGAAAAAAATTTTTGAAAACACAAGCAAGTTGCTTGAATGATATGTAAAGGAGTAGATTATTATGAAATTTGCAGTAGCAGCTTCGGGAAACCTCGTTGCAGGACATTTTGGACATTGTGAGAGTTTTATTTTCTTTGATACCGCTGACGGAAAGATTATTGCCACAAATTCTGTTCCGAATCCCGGTCATCGTCCCGGTTTTTTGCCAAACTTTCTGGCAGATCATGGTGTACAGGTCATCATTTCCGGCGGCATGGGCGGCGGTGCAGTGGATATTTTCAATGAACGTGGTGTAGAAGTGGTGGTCGGAGCGAAAGGAAATGCCACCGGAGCAGCTGAAGCTTACCTCCGCGGTGAATTGATTTCTACAGATTCTATTTGTCACGAGCACGAATATGCCGACGAGTGCGGCGAACATAACTGATACAGTAATGACATCACAGAAAATAGTTTTGCGGTGTTGGAACAAATAGAAAAAGAACGGGAAAACTTCAAAACCATGAATCTTCAATAATTTAAAACTATTTCTGAACATTACATTGAATGGATCTATGTTCAGACTGAAAACGGCGGTCAGCGCAAAGCCTTGAAACCTGGTGATGAACCGAATGTATCTTTTTGCCTGGGCGATGATATGGCAGTTGCAGTATACGCATACTGTAATCTTCATGGTCTGTGGATGACAGAAGTATAAATAATATTTGTAAGACGGATATACCTCGCTTTTGGATTTGTTGCTGTAAAGGCAATAAATCCTTTATCTATTGTTTCCAATATTCCAAGGTTATATGATGTAAAAATCAACTGTCCTTTCCCTTTTTCAGAAATAATTTAAGGAATCGCTTTATTATTTTTCAAAGACATAAGTTGAATCTGTTTCGAAATTTTACTCCATTGTGCAAAATGCTCTGCAATCTAACTCCGGACTGCAATTCCCTGACTTTTTTCCAAAAACTGTCATTCTGTAATTTCAATCTGGTTTCCTTCTATTCCGATAATGCAGCTTTCATAATACCCATCACCGGTTGTTCTTGGCCCACTGATCACCTCATATCCGTCAGTTCTCAATTTATCTGTAAGTCTATTAACAGCTTCTTTGCTTCCTAAACGAAATGCAATATGGATATATCCTGTTCTGGCTAAAGACTTTTCCATGTCCATCTGATCAGGTTTATTCATAATTTCCAGTCTTGCTCCATTTTCAAATGACAAAAAATAGGAACGAAAACCTGTGTTTTTATTATGATAGATATTGTTTGCCTTCGCTCCAAAATAGCGTACAAAAAAATCTTTTACACGTTCCAGGTCATTTACATACATTGCAATATGTTCTATATACACAGCGCCACCTCCAGATCCCCGGTTTTCACTCGATCAGTCCATATTCCTTATATTTTTCAAGCATCATTTTATAAAGCATACGATTTCCAAAATACTGGCGATAAGTTGCAGACTTTTCTTTCCCTGCTGCTTTTAACTTTTCCATCTGAGCAGCTTCATAGTCAGACTGCTTTCTGATATCAGAAAGCATCTTCTCAAATGCTTCTAACCGTTCCATAATTCCTCCTGAAATATCGATTTACCATTCTGAATAAGGTCAATACATTATCAGCTGATTTAAAAGTAGTATCATTTGCAGCATCTATAATTACAGTATTTCCTGCTAAATAAACCAATGTAATCGAAAAAAATCTCTCATTGCGACCTTCTGCTTCTATTTTGCATCATTTATGCACACTGGATTTGTCAATATTCTTTCAGTTTCTTCCATATCCTTTTGGATCAACGGACGCATACTGTCTTTATACTTTGATAAATCAGCATCCTGCAAGCATGACAATATCCCTGGAATATACTGTGGCTTTGCCAGACCTACCTGTGCAAGAGCTTTAATGCACTGTCTGGCGGTAATCGGTTTTTCATCCGTTATATGCAAAAGAAAATCAGATATAATCGCATCAAATCGATTTTCCTCGTCCCACTGAGCATTTGCTGCAAGAATATACAATGCCCGATTTCTTACCAATGATTTTGGATGATCAAGCAACGAGGCAAAATCATCAAAATACTGGTACCATTCATCTGTTTCCTGACTTTCCGATATAATTTTATCGGCGAAAGCGCAAGCGTATTTATCATCTTTTACGGTCAACTTTTCTACAATGTTTTCTTGCATCGATTTCACCTCCGGTTTCTGATTTATTCAGTCCTGCAAATTGAAATTCTCTTAACACTTTTATTCTGTATCGTTGACTATTTTGTTTTCGAGTTCAGTCAAATATTCAATGCACAGTCCTCCATCACAATAGTAAAAGAATGGGTCTTTTCTAATTGTATTATCACTGTTGATAAAGAATATGGGAATAATAGCCTTGTCATTTTTATCGACATATTCAATGGAGAATTTATAACCCATACGCCCAAGTGATACTCCACCTCTTCTCATTGGCTTACTCTGAATGTTTTCAACGATATACTGAATATCCCCAGAATTATCAACAGTAAATCCCACGCCCGTATTACCATCAAAAACATTTATGTGGTCTACATTCAATGGGTCTACACCTTTTCCAAATATTTTGGGAGTGAAGTAATATACTGCGGACACAATCATTAGAACCAAAAAAATGGAAACAACGATAGTTATTTTCTTTTTCATACAATCACACTCCTTTTGTCCCATATCTGTTTCTTCTCCTGTATATTTCCTCCATCTACATCTTCACTTCAACCTCTTTCCCTGCAAATGCAATCCCGTATTTCGCAATGTCCGTTATGCCTCTTTCCTGCATATCCGTGTCATAATGCCTGTCGGAAATCTGTTTCAGGCCGTCTGCTGCCAGTTCTGAAAGCTGGTCTTTTTCAGCAGCTTTCGCTGCTTTGAATTCCATGATGATTCCGGGAAGATTCCTGGTTTTCGGTTCCATCTGAAGAGCAAAACGTCCGTTTCCTGATTCCCTGTTGGAGCGGATATAATACCGGGAAGACATGCTGGCCACAAGTCCCAGAACCATTCCATGATAAAAACCTTCTGCAGCGCCATCGAAGCTGCTGATACAGCTGATCATATATTTTTGAAGTGCTGTTTTCAGCCTGTCCCCATCATTCAGGTAAAGGGATTTCTCTATTTCCGCCATGGCATTTCCTTCCATGCTTCCGCGAAGCCACGAAAGGATTTCCGTATTATAAACTCTGCGTATTTCCATATTGGGAAGCTGCAGTTCCACAAAAGTTCCGAACTCTGTTTCCACTGCTTCATGGACCGGTTTCAGATAACCGGCGATCAGCAGAAAACTGAAAATCGTATCCGGTCCATCGGAAATTCTCGGGTAGATTACCTCCATATTCAACGAAGCCTGTACCGTGTCTCCCTGCATCAGTGAGAGCAGTTCTTCCGCAATCTCCGGTGTAAGTCCCCGCATCATTTCCTGAATAATTTCATTATTACTGGTATTTGCCCAGTAAGCTCTGGGCTGACAGTTGTTATTGAAATAATTTGTCACCGACCAGGGATTGTAGACAACAGGATATGTCCCCTGCAGACTGCGGTATCTTTTTCCGCATTTCCAGATTTTCTTATCCCTGAAGTAAACAGAAGTATCTTCGTCTGTTTTTTCAAAAAATATCCTGAGCATATTGATGGCCAGTGTTTTGCCGAAACGCCTTGGGCGGGTAAATAAGGTAACCGCGCTGTGATCATCAATCAAAGCCCGGATCAAAAGTGTTTTATCCACATAATAACAATCCCGGGCGATTTCCATATAGGAAGTATTCCCCACTGCACAGGGAAGAAGTTTCTGCGATTTTTCTTTTCCACATTTCTTCCTGGCTTTTAACTCCGCAGCCATCGCCTGTACGGAATCTTCCGGTATCTTCCAGTTTCTTCCAGTTTCTTCCCTCACGAAATGCACCTTCTATCTTTCCCTCACTGCAGAGACCGATCACCCGACGGGCCGTCATCTGCAGCCGCTCAGCTGCTTCTTTACTGCCAAGATAAACAGAATCACTCACAATAGCACCTCCATTTCTCGGAAATATTGTATCATGCTACGGAAATTTCTGCAAATTTATCAGAAATTTCCGATATTTTCCTTACAGACTGCCAGAAAAGCTGTAGACAGGTAACAGTATGTGTTTCCTCAATGCCTGGGCTCAATAACAACAAATGCATCGCTGTCGATTTCGTCTGTTGTTTTAATCACAACTTTTTTACCTGAAAAAGCAATCCCAAATTTTGATATATTTTCCACACCATCTTCTCTCATTTCAAAATCGTATTCCTTATCATCAATCTGGGCCAGAGCTTCCTCTGATAACTTTTCCAGTGCTTCTTCATCCAGACCTTTCTTCCATTTAAGTTCCATGATAATCCCCGGATATCTTTTCTCCCTGGGAATCAGACTGATATCATATATCTGATTTGGTCC
Source organism: Lachnospiraceae bacterium (assembly GCA_034086685.1). Taxonomy (GTDB): domain Bacteria; phylum Bacillota; class Clostridia; order Lachnospirales; family Lachnospiraceae; genus TWA4. The sequence continues at coordinate 5,562 of JAXDZY010000035.1, read as the reverse complement.
ATCATACTATGATTTCGGGGATCAAGTTCAATGATTTTTCCGCTTTTACTATTATCACAACATTGAAACTCTATATAATGATCCGAACAAATACCAGTGCATGCACCGAGGAAGTTCTGGTATTCTATCGCTGTTCTTTTGTTCATATTCAGCGGATACCAGTGCTCAATTCTCATATCTCGTCCGGTATTGCCAATTCTACGCATACAATAACAGCAAAGAGCATGCTGTTCCCGGATGACAGTATCACGAATATCCGGTTTCGTAAACTCTTCAAACATATCTCGAAGTATCTTCGTATATCTTGAAGCATCCTCTTCATTCTTTGGTGCATCCTCTGTAAGATTTTTCCAGTCATCCCTACGTTTAATCTCGGCTGTCTTTTGTGCCACAGACGGCTTAGGCGGACCCTTTTTAATATAAAGCATATCCGCTCCTCCTACTCTGCAAGAATCGTTTCCATTTCATATTCAGCTCTGGCTTTAACTACTTCTGAATTATTGTAACCAAAATATGCTTCCATCTCATTCAGAACTTCCTTTGCCTTTGACAAATCGCCGGAATTGAGATATTTATCAAAGCATCCTATTTTTTCCTGCAGCTCCGTCAAAATCCCCTTACTATTCTGACGCAATTCAAGCACTTTATTGATAGAATAAGCAAATGCACTTTCCAGATAAACTGCAGTCTTAAAATCCTTTATTTCAATCAGATTAGCACCTTCACAGGATGCAATAATAATCGGAGAATGCGTTGCTACAATAAACTGAATATTCGGGAATGTCTTCCGGAAAGCATTCAGGATATTCCACTGCCATTTTGGATGCAGATGCATATCGATTTCATCGATCAGAATGATACCCTGTGCCTCCTTCGGATCACAGATCTCCGGGTTCAGAAGAGCTAAACGGAACGTAAAGTCCATGGCCATCCACAAAATTGACTGGTAGCCGGAGCTCATGATTGAAACGGGCTTGATATCACCGTTTTCCAGATATGCAATATTTTCAAATTCTGCAGAATATCTGATTTCCGGCTTCTCATCCAATTCATTGACTTCTGCCATGATTTCAGCAACAACTTTTTGAAAAAAGAACAGTTCCGGCATCTCTTTGTGATTTAAAACCGCTTCATAGGACATTTTTTTGATCCATTCAAGAATACTCGTCTTGTCAATCACACTGTCCATGCAGCCAATATATCCATTGCGGCGATCATTTAGCTGAATCTTTGCAGCTTTTCCATAATCAGCTCGTCTTGACATGGTTACACGCGAAATACTCATATATGACAATAATGGCAAATTAGATGCTTCCTCATTTGCAATCTGCTGAGCATAATTCTGTATATCGGGACATTTCGTTGAAGTTTTTCCACTTCCGGCACGATTACTTCTTTCGCGAACTCCATGATAGGAGTGCCCCTCAACATTCAAATCAAATTCAATTTTGGGCGCATGATATTTGATCTGATTGGAAGCTCCGGCCATCTTAATAAAACTTTCTCTGAAGTCATCCTGAAGAATGCCGCCAACCTTCAGGTTCTGAATTCCTTGAAGGTAGCCCCCCAAAGCAACCGTAAGTGCTTCAAGTACAGTTGTCTTTCCTGTTCCATTGTCACCCAACAAGATATTTACACCAGGCTTGAAGTTCAGATCAATATCTTCAATTCCTCGGAAGTTTGTTATATGAGCATGTTCAATGTACATAATTATCCCTTCCCTCTGTTTTTATATTTAACAATCATTTTTTGAATATAATCACATAATCATTTTGTACAGTTTTTATTAGTATAACACGAAAAGAGCAATAATAGAAGTTTAACTACAGAGCTATACACGGCAAACGGATATAGATTGCAGACATAAAAAAGCCAACTGATTCTCCAAAGAAAATCAATCGGCTGTGTAATACCTTCCCATCCAGGCTCCTGCTTTTATCTGCTCAGAATCAGTTTCACCGCTTCAATCAAATCCGCGCTGAAGCCGTCCAGTTCATCCATCGTTATGATCCCGCGGCCCACAAATACCGCAATATCCCAGACTGCTTCCGATTTTCTTACCTCAATCTGAAGTATCTCCTCTCCGATTCAGTTTTTTTCTCTGTTTCTCTTCGTTACAGACTGCTCATTGCTTCCTGCATCTGACTGATCTGTTCCTCTGTCATTGCAATCCCATAACTGTCAACCGTCTTCTGAGCTGCTTTCAGGCCTTTTGTTTTTTCACCTTTAGTCCCCTGCAGAAGCACCCTCACATCAATCATGTAGCAATACTCAAGAAACACTTTCAGTGTCTTATGCTTGTTTTTATTATTCAGCAGATCTACAACATTCTTCATATCGTCATGATAAAGAAGCACAACAATATCACCATATCTGACCGAAAAATAATGTTCAAAAAAATCCATCTGTCTCACACCTTTCTGCTGGTCAAGCTGCACTTTTTGCAGAACCATAGTTTTCTATAGTAACTGTCTTTTTCAGCACTACATTTTCCTTACAAAAATCAATCACTCAAAGTAGTATATCATAAAATCCAAATATGCAGTATCGTTTCTTTTATTTTTGCCATAATAATGCCCCTTATGTCACATCACTACTCTACTCCCTCTCCCCCAGCGCCTTCTCCACCACCTGAAGTATCCTTACCACCTCTTCGATCCTGCTCCTTACAACATCAGAAGGCAGTGTCTTTTCCCTGATCAGATAATCCAGTGATACACCAAAGTAATCAGCGATATTGCATAGCAGATCAATGGAAGCATCCCGGTTGTCGCCTTCCAGTACTGAAACGTAGTGTCTGGTAATTCCCATGTAGTCTGCGAAGATTGTCCGGCTGATGGACCGGCTTTCCCGCAATTCTTTAATCATGTGTCCGCACACTTCTGCGTTATATCCCATAATTGTAGTCCCTCTTTGTGATATTCTAATACGTATTTCCATAAAAAATTATTGCTGTAAATCATGTTCTATATTTTATCATTTTGCTGCTGCTTCATATCTCTTCCGTGTTTTGCGTGCCTGACACATTGTGGCCCATCTGAACTGTTGCAATGGGAGTCATAGCCCACGCTGTACCTGTCAGAACCAGGAACGGCTGGAACGCACCCAGCAGCATGTGAAGCAGCCAGCTGGCTTTTCCATTAATGAAATTGGCTCCTGCTTCAATTACAGAGTTCAGGAAACTTCCGAAAGGTCCGACAATAATCATTGCAATCGGAATGGAAATAAACAGAATAGTCAGAGGTTTCAGGAAAAACTTAATGATCGAAGGTGTATATTTTTCTGCCAGTTTTCCACATATGACATAATCCATACACTTAAAGTAATCGGGATAACAGAATAAGAATAATCAACCAGTTTTACAGGTATATGGAAAAAGTCAATTGATTCACCTGCCACTACCATGCCCGTCCAGCTGGGATGCAGCAGTGCACACGCCAGCGTCATTGCCAGAACGGGATTACATTCAACTTTGATTGCTGCTCCATAGGCAAGCAGTACCGGCATAAAGTAAAGGAAAAGAGAAGAAAAGGTGAGGCCTGTAGTGGAAAGCTGCAGACCTCATTATGGTAAAATAAACTTCCTGAAAATACTTCACAGAACGAACGGAATCCAGTATAATTAAGAGTGTATGATTTACAGGTTATTGGTTTGAAATGCCGTATTGTACAGAAAACAAATCAAAAGAGGAGTATTTTATGAGTAATAAAGCAAGCAGCGTAAATAATATTTACCAGCTGGACGGACGTGTTCCCATTGCAAAGGCGATTCCCTTCGGATTGCAGCATATTCTGGCGATGTTTGTCTCCAATTTGACGCCGATTACCATTATTGCGGCAGCCGGTGGACTTTCTCAGGAAGAAATTGCAATTCTTCTGCAGAATGCCATGTTTGTTGCGGGGATTGCAACCCTGATTCAGCTGTATCCCATATGGAAAATTGGTTCGGGCCTTCCCATTGTTATGGGCGTCAGCTTTACATTTGTAACGGTATTGAGTACCATCGCTGCCAATTATGGATATCCCACCGTCATGGGAGCAGTGCTGGTCGGCGGTATTTTTGAAGGAACTCTGGGTCTTCTTGCAAAATACTGGAGGAAAATTATTTCTCCTATTGTTGCAGCATCTGTAGTTACGGCAATTGGTTTTTCCTTATTTACAGTCGGCGCCAGATCATTTGGCGGTGGCTATCATGAAGATTTTGGTTCTGCGCAGAATCTAATTCTTGGAACGATTACACTGACTGTATGCCTTGTGTGGAATTGTCTGGCGAAATGTTATTTAAAGCAGCTTTTTGTTCTGGCAGGTCTGATTGTTGGCTATGTAATTGCCATTTTTATGGGAAAGGTAGATTTGTCAGTTATTTTTTCAGGAGGTCTGATTTCACTGCCGGAATTGCTTCCCTACATACCGGAATTTAATCCCGGCGCGATTTTTTCAGTTTGTATTATTTTCCTTGTATCAGCTGCTGAGACCATTGGAGATACATCGGCAATGGTAGCTTCCGGTTTGAACAGAGAGATTTCCGAAAGGGAAATTTCAGGTTCTCTGGGATGCGACGGATTTGCATCAGCTGTCTCTTCTTTATTTGGCTGTGCTCCTGTAACATCATTTTCACAGAATGTAGGTCTGATTGCTATGACAAAGGTTGTCAATCGCTTTACAATCATGACAGGTGCAGCGTGCATGATCATAGCTGGCTTACTGCCTCCCGTAGGCAATTTCTTTGCATCACTCCCTGACTCCGTGCTGGGCGGATGTACAATTATGATGTTTGGCACCATTCTTACATCCGGTATGCAGATGGTTGCAAAGGCAGGATTTTCACAGAGAAACATTACCATTGCGGCACTTTCCTTATCCATTGGAATCGGATTTACGGCAGCCAGCGAGATCGATCTGTGGGCAATTTTTCCTGCCATAGTTCAGTCTGTATTTTCTGCAAATGTAGTAGCCGTTGTATTTGTAGCAGCGGTTTTACTGAATCTGATTTTGCCGGAGAATATGGAAGTAGATAAAATCAAAGCAGAATAATCAATATAAAAAGATGACATTGAAGGGTGCCGGGTTATATACCAGCACCTTTTTTGGCAGTCAAAAACGTATCAGAGCAGCCTGCCGAAAATGCTTATATCAAAACGTCCGTTTCATGATTCCTGTTGGGGCGGATGCAGATTGCAGGTATAGAAAAAGCGCTCCTACTCCAGAGAATGCAGTATTATCATGCCTCATGGCTCCCACTGTTCCACAGATACTCAAATTCATCCGAATACAGCTTATAGACTTTATCCGATGATTCTATAATATTCTGGCAGTCTTTATCAGGATATGGATTACCATATGTATAGTAGGATACCTTCATAACCCCATTTTCTTCACCAATGATGTTATGGTATCTGCGCATCAGCAGAACGTCTGCTATGCGAACGGATACTATAGCAATCCAATAAATTAATGCATATATCCGGACGCATGAAACCATCCTTCACAATCAGAAATACTAATGGTAGAAAATGCCCTTTGAATGGCTGCTGGAAGTTCATTTACTACCCGCACCTTTTCC
>JAXDZY010000032.1:0-7491 GCA_034086685.1 Lachnospiraceae bacterium | reverse complement strand
GGAAAGAAGATAGTAAGGGATCCGCTTTTTAGCGGACGCCAGTAGCAACGCTTGCGACACCGCCTTTTTAGGCGCAGCAGTAATATGGCCCTTTTTAGGGCCTACCCCAAACCACCAGTTGAACTGGTGGTGGGTGACTTGGAGGAGAGGTGCAGATGGGTAGAAAAGGCGGTCTTGGTAAAGGGCTGGATATTCTCATTCCTCAGGGGGTCCTGAGAGAGGAACCAAAAGAAGAAAAAGAAAAGACAGATCAGGAAAAAGCGGACCTGATGGTTAAAATCAGTCTGGTTGAGCCTAATAAGGAACAGCCCAGGAAGACATTTGATGAGGCAGCTTTGACTGAACTGGCAGATTCCATCAAACAATATGGGATCATACAACCGATTGTGGTTGTGAAAAAGGATGATCACTATGTGATTGTAACAGGGGAGAGAAGGTGGAGAGCAGCAAAAATGGCTGGACTGAAAACCGTCCCTGTCGTGGTGAAAGATCTGACAGAACAACAGATCATGGAATTGTCTTTGATAGAAAATATACAGAGGGAAGATTTGAATCCTGTTGAGGAAGCGTTGGCGTACCAGCGTTTGATGCAGGAGTTTCACATGACACAGGATGAGATTGCCAGGAGAGTATCAAAAAGTCGTACTGCAATTACCAATACAATTCGACTGCTGAAACTGGATAAAGATGTACAGGAAATGCTGATTTCACATCAGATTACCAGCGGACATGCCAGAGCGCTTCTTGGATTGGAAAATCTGGATGAACAATATGACCTTGCCATGCGGATAGTGGAAGAGGAATTAAGCGTTAGAGATACAGAAGAACTGGTCAGATTAATGAATCAGATGCCGGAGAAAACAGAAGAGAAGAAGCAGGTGAATCCGGTTGATGATCAGACCAGAGTGATCTATGAAAATTATGAAAATCTGTTGAAACGACTCATGGGCACAAAAGTAAGTATTAAGAAAAAGAAAAATGATAAGGGAAAAATAGAAATAGAATATTACTCTTTGGATGAACTGGAGCGATTACTGGAATTGTTTCAGAAGATACCGGAAGATGATATGTAATATAGAAAGAAACAGGAAGATGGAGACTAAAATATGTTAGAAAACAGTATGTTAAATGATTTGCTTTTTGATCCGGCTTACATTATTGCTGCGCTTGCGGCATTTGCAGTTCTGTTATTTATAATGGTAATTGTTTGCCTGGTCAAATTGGGTGGTCTGAAAAAAAAGTACAGAAAATTCATGGAAGGAAATGATGCAAAATCGTTGGAAGAATTGATCCAGACACAAGTGGCTGAGATTCATAATCTTCAGAGCGAGGATCAGAAGATTGAGAATGAAATTAAAAGGATACATCAGATTATTTCAGGATGTTACCAGAAAACAGGTGTAGTAAAGTATGATGCATTGTCCGGTATGGGAGGCCAGGTAAGTTTTGCATTGGCAATGCTTGATCTGAAGAACAGCGGTATTATGATCAATTCTATTCATACACGCGAAGGCAGTTATTTATATATGAAGGAAATCACAGAAGGTAAATGTGAAGTCCTTTTAGGTAAAGAAGAACAAAAGGCTCTGGAAAAAGCCATGCAGCAGGATTGAAATAATTGCAGTCGGGATGAAACAATAATATCAGGATAATAATTATTGCAGCAATAGGTGTTAAAAGAAAATGGAGTAATGTTTTTTTAGGCATTACTCCATTTGTTGATAAGTTTTAGTTGTTTGTGTGAAAATTGGCCTGAGCAGTTATGGATTTCATGGGCAGTGAATGAAAGTTCATGAGTTAAGCTGATATGCTGATTTGTAAATTGATTAAGAAGGAGAGAAAGTATGTCTGGTTCAGTTATTGGAAATATTTTTACAGTATCAACATGGGGAGAGTCTCATGGGAAAGCATTGGGAGTAGTGGTAGATGGATGTCCTGCAGGTCTGGCTTTATCGGAAAATGATATTCAGAAAATGCTGGATAGAAGGAAGCCGGGGCAGAGCAGATTTACTACTGCCCGTAAAGAAGGAGATGAAGTACAGATTCTTTCCGGCGTATTTGAGGGGATGACCACAGGTACTCCTATTTCAATGCTGGTATGGAATAAGGATCAGCGTTCAAATGATTATGGTCAGATTGCGTATTCCTACAGACCCGGGCATGCAGATTTTACATTTGATCAGAAATATGGTTTCAGGGATTACAGAGGCGGGGGAAGATCATCCGGACGTGAAACAATCGGAAGAGTAGCAGCGGGAGCAATTGCCATGAAGATTCTTGAGGAGCTGGGCATTGAAATCTATGCTTATGCAAAATCCATTGGACCTGTTGAGATTGATTATTCCAGATTTGATAAAAATGAAATAACAAATAATAATGTGGGTATGCCCGATGCGAAAGCAGCAGCTGATGCAGAAGAATTCCTTCAGAAAAAAATCAGGGAACTGGATTCTGCAGGTGGTGTAATAGAATGTGTGATAAAAAATATGCCCATTGGGGTGGGAAATACCGTATTTGATAAACTGGATGCAAATCTGGCGAAAGCAATTATGTCAATCGGAGCGGTAAAAGGATTCGAAATAGGTGATGGATTTGCGGCAGCAAAGAGCTCGGGTTCAATTAATAATGATGAATTTTACATTGATGGAAATGGAAGAGCAGCCAAAAAGACAAATCATGCAGGTGGAATTCTGGGTGGTATGAGTGATGGTGCTGATATTATATTCCGGGCAGCTGTAAAGCCTACACCAAGTATCAGCAAGGAACAGAAAACTATCACAAAAGATGGGGAAGAAATCAGTATGGTGATTCATGGGAGACATGATCCGATCATCGTACCCAGAGCAATTGTAGTTGTAGAATCCATGGCTGCTTTGACAATTGTGGATTTATTATTCAGCGGGATGTCATCCCGAATGGATTCAGTGAAACAAATTTACCGGAAACAGGTGCAGAATGAAACAGAAGCAGAATGAAATAAAGTGATTGTAAAAGAGTCCCATAAATGTTTCACGTGAAACATTTATGGGACTCTTGACTGTAGTGCGTTTTTCTCTGAACAAAAAGACGGAAGTTCTATTTCATCAGTTTTCTTTGTAGAAATTGATCAGACATCCAGCCAGAATTATTCTGCGTTCATCATCTGTCAGATCACCGAGGCGTAATTCGAAAGGAATCAGAGTGTCTTTTACAACATAAGCTGTAATTACATTTGTCTTTTCAATGATTGCGGTGCGAATACCGGGAATGAAGATAAAGTCATCAATTCCAAAGGGAAGTTCTTCCTGATCAAACAGGAAAGGAAGCATACCCCAGTTGATAAGGTTGGAACGATAACGTTTGGTTGCATATTCTCTGGCAATATTTGCCCAGCCTCCAAGCACTTTCTGGCAGGATGCAGCCTGTTCTCTGGCGGAACCATCACCGGGTTTCACTGCATAAATGGTGCTGCCGATACCGGTTTCGCGGGCTTTCAGGTCAGGATAAGCAGCTTTGATTACTTTGAATGCTGCATCATATGCGGAATCTTCCACCTGACAGGGGCAGGTATCTGTACGTCTGATTTCCTCAACAGATCTTACAGCTTTTGCTTTTCCAACGTAAGCAGGATCTTTTCTGGATAAAGTAAATTCTGCAAGACCTAAAGGATTGGAGCGGTAGGAAGAAGTTTCTCCTGAAGGAATCAATTCATCAGTTGTTGTAACAGGATCGTGAATGACAGAAGCAACACGAAGAAGTAAATCTTCTGTAAGTGCAGCCATTGAAGGCCAGTCCTTAATATTGGGACCGAACTGAATCTCAACTTCGGGATGAGCAACGCCCTTACTGTCATATACACGATTTTCATAAATTGAGCTGTCGAAGAAATATTTCTTGCCTGTGAATTCCACATCCAGATCAGTGGCGGGAGTCAGGAAGCCTTTATTGGCCGCAGTCGCTGCGATGGAACGTGCGTCCATAAGAGCAACTGCAGAAAGCTGACCATTCTGGATCTTGGAACCTTCTCTGTTGGGGAAGTTTCTGGTTGAATGACGGATACTGAAAGCTCCATTTGCAGGGGTATCTCCGGCACCAAAGCAGGGACCGCAGAAAGCTGTTTTTACAATAGCGCCGGCAGTCATCAGATCAGCTACACTTCCGTTCTTCACAAGCTCCAGGAATACAGGAGTAGAAGCAGGGTAAACACTTAATGTGAATTTATCATCACCGGTAAATCTGCCTCTGAGAATATCGGCTGCTGCACAGATATTTTCGAATCCGCCGCCGGCACAGCCTGCAATAATACCCTGATCCACATAAAGCTTACCGTCAATGACTTTATTCCTTAATGTGAAATCACAGGATTCACCAAATGATACACGCGCTCTCTTTTCAACATCAGCAAGGATATCGTCCAGATTGTCTTTTAATTCATCGATTTCATAAGTGTTGCTGGGATGGAAAGGCATGGCAATCATCGGTTTAATTGTACTCAGATCAACAACGATTGCGCCGTCGTAGTAAGCAACAGGTTCAGGATTTAATTCTTTGTAAGCATCCGCACGTCCATGTAAAGCAAGATAATCGGAGATCACAGAGTCAGTTGTCCAGATAGAGGAGAGGCAGGTGGTTTCTGTGGTCATAACGTCGATGCCGATACGGAAATCAGCACTCAGTTTCTTAACGCCGGGGCCAACAAATTCCATGACCTTATTATTAACGTAACCGTTTGCAAAAGTAGCTCCGATGATTGCAAGTGCCACGTCCTGAGGACCAACACCTTTCATGGGTTCGCCGGTCAGATAGACAGCAATTACACCGGGCATCTTTACATCATAGGTACGGCCAAGAAGCTGTTTGGCCAGTTCGCCGCCGCCTTCACCGATTGCCATGGTACCGAGAGCACCGTAACGTGTGTGGCTGTCTGAACCCAGGATCATTTTACCACACCCGGCCAGCATCTCACGTGCATACTGGTGAATTACCGCCTGATGAGGAGGTACATAAATTCCTCCATATTTCTGCGCGCAGGTCAGACCAAACATGTGATCATCTTCATTAATTGTACCGCCTACAGCGCAGAGACTGTTGTGGCAGTTGGTTAATACGTAGGGAATCGGGAATTTTTCCAATCCGCTGGCTCTTGCTGTCTGAATAATACCGACATATGTAATATCATGGGAAGTTAAGCAGTCAAATTTGATTTTTAACTGTCCCGGATCATCTGATGTGTTATGAGCCTGCAGAATACTGTATGCCATGGTTCCTTTTGATGCTTCATTTCTGGAAGGAACAGCAGTTCCCAGCCTGGAAGAGAGAATTGCGGAAGCATCGCTGTTGTCTTCAACCAGAAGTTCACCATTTAACAGATAAGCGCCTTTTTCAAAAAGTTTTACCATAAAGGAATTTCCTCCTTATAAAAAATTATCCGACAGGGAGTCGCAAAGCAAGCCAGGAAAATCCGCCGTCGGAAGTAAAGTAAAAAATATATAATGTAAGAGTTTCATGTGGAACTCAATACTGCGTCTATTATACTTGAAAATTCGTTTCAACTCAATAGTAACATTGAGAAAAATAAAAAACTCGGGAGTTTGACAGTTACACAATGAGAAAATACTTTGCAGGCCTTATAAAGCCTGCATTTTTTGTGTCAAATTTTTTGTTTTATTTTATAGTAATATATAGTATTTTATTCTGATATGTGGTATACTATATCCAGGAGGATGCTGAAATGAGAGTTACTACTTCTAAATCGAAAAATTCCGAATCTTTTTATATCACAAAAAGTTATATTAACCCTAAAGGAGTAAGCACTTCGGTCATTGTTCGGAAACTCGGAACATTAGCGGAGCTTTTGATTGAACATGGACCGACTCGTGATGATGTCATGAAATGGGCAAAAGAAGAAGCACGGCTCGAAACTATAAAATATAAAAGTGAACAGCAGGCAAAATCTGTTCAGATTACTTTTCATTCCAACCACCAGATGGACTATGATGAACAGGTTTTTTACCGTGGCGGCTACCTTTTTCTCCAATCCATTTACTATCGCCTTCAGCTGCACAAAACCTGCCGGAAACTAAGAGATAAATATAAATTTCAATACGATATTAATTCCATTCTTTCAGACTTAATATATGCCAGAATTCTGGAACCCCGCAGCAAGCGTTCTTCTTTTAAGGTGGCTTCTGAGTTTTTGGAGAAGCCTTCCTATCAGCTGCATGATATTTACCGTTCTCTTGATGTTCTGGGCAATGAATGCGATTTTATCCAGGCAGAAGTTTATAAAAACAGTCATCTTATGGGGAAACGCAACGATAAGATCCTTTACTATGACTGTACCAACTACTACTTTGAACTGGAGCAGGAAGACGGGGATAAGAAATACGGAAAAAGTAAAGAGCACCGCCCCAATCCGATCATTCAGATGGGAATGTTTATGGATGCTGACGGGATCCCCCTTGCTTTTTCCCTGTTTCCCGGAAATGCCAACGAACAGACGTCCCTGAAACCATTAGAGGAAAAAGTCCTTCAGGATTTCGGATGTAACAAGTTCATTTACTGCAGTGATGCAGGGCTTGGTTCCGAAAAGATCAAAAAGATGAATCATGCAGGTGAACGTGCATTTATTGTGACACAGTCAATTAAAAAGCTGAATAAAGAGGATAGAAGCTGGGCGTTGAACCGGACCGGATTTAAACGTGTTTCAGACGACACTCCCGTTGATCTTTCCAAAATCCCGGAAGATGATGAGGGATTGTATTACAAGGATGAACCTTATATTCCTCACCAGTTGGACCAGCGTCTGATCGTTACCTATTCCCCCAAATATGCAAGGTATCAAAAACAGATCCGCGACCGTCAGGTTGAACGCGCAGAAAAAATGCTGAGTTCCGGAAAAGTAAAAAAGGAGCGGAGAAATCCAAATGATCCTGCAGGATTTATCGGGAAAGTGGCTGTGACAGAGGAAGGGGAAGAAGCAAAGATCCATAATTATCTGGATACGGATAAGATAGATGAAGAGGCCCGTTATGACGGCCTGTATGCAGTAACTACAGATCTGTTGGAAGATGATGTGAAAGATATCCTGAAAGTAAGCGAAGGACGGTGGGAAATCGAAGAATGCTTCCGGATAATGAAAACAGATTTCGAAGCAAGGCCGATATTTCTTCATGATGAAGTACGTATTAAAGCCCATTTTCTGGTCTGCTTCCTGTCATTAGTAGTCTATCGTTATCTTGAGAGGGATCTCAAAAACGCCTATACGTGTGAAAACATCCTGAATAAACTGAAAAGTATGAACTTTGCGGACATACAGGGACAGGGCTACATTCCGCTCTATACCCGTGATAAGTTAACTGATGAATTGCATGCAGTCTGCGGCTTCCATACGGACTATCAGTTTATAACCAAAAGTCAAATGAGAACAATTCAGAAAAAAAGTAAAGGAAGATAAAAATACTAAAGTCCGAAACGAAAACAAAATCCTCGCAACACCGCATAAACACTGGC
>JAXDZY010000026.1:0-16776 GCA_034086685.1 Lachnospiraceae bacterium | reverse complement strand
CTTTCGGTTGTTTTGTTTTTGGCGATTCAATTATACCAAAGGTTGGTGCCTTTTTCATGTCAAGACATCAATTTAATACTGATTTTTGTTTGAGTAATCAAGCATTTATACCGGCTTTGCCGGTGGGAAAGTTGAGTAAATAATTCTTAAGCTGTTTCTTAACAAACTGTAAGACCAAATGATGAAGGCTGTAAGATTTTTCCGATATGATTAAGACATCATCAAAAAGATAAAAAACGAATTGGAGGAATCAAACATGAATGAAACAATGCTCGCGGTGCTGGGATTTGCCACGATTATCATGATTATCGTGCTGCTGTTAAAGAACGTAACTGTCCCTGCACTGGCCTTTATCGGAGTATCTACAGTGACTGCTGCCATTCTGGTGGCAACCGGAACATTTACCATTGGGGAAATGGGTGAATTTATCAGCTCAGGTGTTGCCGGTGTTCATTCCACAGCTGCTCTGTTTATCTTTTCCGTATTATTCTTCGGTATTATGACCGATGCGGGGATGTTTGACAGGATTATTAATGCTCTTATGAAAAAAGTGGGAAATAACGTGGTCGGTGTTGCACTGATGACCTGTGTGATCGCCATGATCAGCCATCTGGACGGCGGCGGCGCATCCACATTTCTCATTACCATCCCTGCCATGCTTCCCGTCTATAAACGTCTGAACATGCGCCCTACAACCCTGCTTCTGATCTGTGTAACTGCCATGGGTGTTATGAATCTGCTGCCCTGGGGCGGTCCTACCATGAGATCGGCAACTGTGCTGGGTGTGGATCCCAACGAATTATGGCAGCAGATCCTGCCCATGCAGATTGTGGGAATTGTCATCGCGTTTGCTACAGCATTTATCTGGGGAAATATCGAGAAAAAGAGAGGTGCCGGTACTGTGGCAGGTGCAGCGGGTGCTGCTTTGGAAGCTGATTTCGAAAATCAGCCGGAAACCGGGGCAAATGAACTGGCAAGACCCAATCGCTTTATTTTCAATATTCTGCTCACTCTGGTGGTGATTATCTGCCTGATCTTTCTGGATATGCCTTCCTACTATATTTTCATGATCGGATCTGCTGTTGCTCTGTTTGTAAATTATCCCGGTGCAAAGTTTCAGAACCGGATCATTAAATCTCATTCCGGCCCTGCTCTTATGATGGCCTCCACCATTCTGGCAGCCGGTGTATTCCTGGGTGTTCTGGAAGAAAGTGATATTATGACTCACATGGCCAATGTGCTTGCTCAGTTTATTCCTCATTCCATGGGACATTTCCTGCCGCTGATCATCGGTGTTCTGTCCGTACCGCTGACTCTGATGTTCTGCACGGATTCCTATTTCTTCGGTCTGCTTCCGGTTCTGATCGGTATCGGCAATGAATTTGGTGTAAATCCTGCTCATATTGCCATTGCCATGGTTGTGTGCAGAAACTGTGCAACCTTCATCAGCCCGGTTGTTCCTGCAACTTTCCTTGGAACCGGTCTTGCAGGAGTGGAAATCAAGGACCATATCAAATCCAGCTTCCTGTGGATCTGGGGTGTCAGCATTGTCTGTCTGTTTGCAGGTCTGGTATTCGGGGTTATCAGGTTTTAACCGCGAATCTTAACAAAAATTAAGGAAAACAGGCATATTGCTGTAAGGTTTCATGTTTATATTTTAAAACATAGCAACAATACATCTGCCCGGCTGCAGGTTTTCTCGGAAAGCAGAACTGCCTGCCCGGCCGGGCCGCTTAAAATATATCAATGTCTTATAATGGAGGGTATTATGGAGATTAAAAAACCGGCAATTGCAGGTACTCTGGAATCCAGTGACTGCCAGGTAACTGTGGAAGCTGGAGAAGGAAAAATTGATTTTTCACTGGACAGTTCCGTTATGAATCAGTACGGCAATCAGATCCGCAGAGTTGTTTATGAAACATTGAGCAATCTGGGTATTGATAATGTAAGAATTTCTGTAGTAGACAAAGGTGCGCTTGACTGTACGATCAAAGCACGTGTGGAGGGAGCTGTATTCCGCTCTCTGGAACAGACTGAAAATCTTCCGTGGGGAGGTGCTATTCGATAATGAATCCCAATAAAAAACGTTTAAGAAGAACCATGATGTTTTTAAATGCCCAGAAACCCGGCCTGATCAAGGATCCCTATATTTACAAACCGGATTCCATCATGCTGGATCTGGAGGACGCAGTAGCGGAAAATCAGAAGGATGCAGCCCGTTTTTCTCTGTATCATGCTTTAAAGAGTATTGATTATCATGGCTGTGAGCGTGTAGTCCGCATCAATGCGCTGGATACTCCTTACTGGAAAGAGGACATCCGCTGCTCCGTGGCAGGAGGCTGTGATGCAATCCGAATCCCCAAAACAGAGTGTGCCAACGATGTGAAAATGGTAGAACGGGAAATCGAGTATGCGGAACGGGAATTCGGCCGTCCCAAAGGAAGTGTACTGATAATGGCAGCCATTGAATCCGCCAGAGGCGTAATGAAAGCTCTGGATATCTGTGAAGCATCGGAAAGACTGTTCGGTATCGCACTGTCGGGTGGTGATTACACCAAGGATCTTCAGACTCACATTACCGGCACCGGTATTGAACTGATGGGAGCAAGACAGAATCTGGTCATTGCAGCCCGTGCAGCCGGAGTACAGTGTTTTGATACGGTTTATACGGATCTGAACAATATGGAAGGCTTCCGTCAGGATGTGGAAACGATCCATCTCATGGGATTTGACGGTAAATCCATTATCAATCCCAGACAGATCAAGGTGGTGCATGAAATCTTTACACCTTCTGAAAAAGAGATTATTCTGGCGGAAAAGATCGTCCGCGAAATTGATTCCAAGAAAGCTCAGGGAATCGGTGTGTTTACAGTAGACGGAAAAATGATCGATATCGCATTTTATGATGGTGCCAGAAGAATCATTGAGCTGGCAAAAGCATCCGGTGTTTATAAGGGGGATCTGTAAGATGATTAATGCAGTTGGAAGAGATATTCCGGAAGAAATTCTGGAAATGACGGGAAAAGAAGTATTTCACGGAAATCATTATTACGACGGATATGAATATAAAAAAGACGGCCCGAAGACAAAATGTGTGATCAATTCAGGCGGAAGCAAGCTGGTTGACAGTATCCATGATGTGCTGGTGAAATGCGGAATCAAAGATGGCATGACACTGAGCTTCCATCATCATTTCCGTGAAGGGGATTTTATTGTAAATATGGTTATGGAAGAAGTGCACAAAATGGGAATCAAAGATATCACCATCTGCGCCAGCTCTCTGGGCAAGGCTCATGATCCTATTGTACCTTATATTGAGGACGGAACCATTACCAATATTCAGTCTTCCGGTGTCCGCGGAAAGATCGGAGAGGCTATTTCACACGGTAAACTGAAAGGGCTTGCCATTATGAGATCACACGGAGGGCGTGTACGTGCCATCGAAACAGGTGAAACAAGAATCGATATCGCATTTGTCGGCACTCCCACCTGTGATGAATACGGCAACTGCCGCGGTATCGGCGGTAAGAGTGACTGCGGCGTTCTTTCCTACGCCATGGTAGACGGAGATCATGCGGATAAGGTGGTCGCCATTACCGACTGCCTGGTGCCTTTCCCCAATTTTCCCGCTCATATCAGCATGACGAAGGTGGATTATGTGGTTGAAGTGGATGCCATCGGTGATCCGAAGAAGATTGCTACAGGAGCAGCGAAACCCACCACGGATATGAGAAAACTGATGATGGCTGATTACTGTACACAGTTTGTTGTTAATACACCATATTTTAAAGATGGATTTTCCTATCAGACAGGTGTGGGCGGTGCTTCCATTGCTTCCACCATCTCTCTGTCAAAGATTATGAAGGAACGGAATATCCGTATGAAATTCGGTGTGGGTGGTCTGACCAAGCCCATGTGTGATCTGCTGATCAACGGTCAGGTGGACTGTCTGCTGGATACTCAGGATTTTGACCTGGATGCAGTGGAATCCGTAAAGGATATGAAGCATTTCCGGATTTCAGCCGGAGAATACGCAGATCCTTTCAATAAAGGAGCTGTTGTAAACAAGCTGGATTTCGTAATTCTGGCAGCACTGGAAGTGGATGTACATTTCAACTGCAACGTAGTGGTGGATTCCAACGGTATGATCACCGGCGCACAGGGTGGTCATCCTGATACGGCGGCAGGTGCAAAATGTGCGATTGTCATCGCACCGCTTCTGCAGGGCAGAACACCGGCCATCTGTACCGACGTGACCACTGTTACAACACCCGGTGAAAGTGTGGATGTCGTCATTACAGATTATGGTATTGCCATTAACCCTGCAAGACAGGATCTGATTGAGTGTATGAAAGATGTGGATCTGCCCTTTAAGACCATTGAAGAACTGCGTGATATTGCTTATTCCATTGCCGGTGAGCCGGAGAAAGTGCAGTTTGGTGATCGTGTTGTTGGTATTATTGAAAGCCGTGATGGTACGATCATGGATGTGGTACGGGAAATCAGGCCCTTTAAATTTTCAGAAGAAATCTGATTGAAGATACAGTTAAAAAAATGAGACGTAAGGAGGTCCGCCATGAGAATATATAATACCGCACAGATTATGATAAATCCCGTGGCGGAATCAATCGGTATGAAGGCATGGAAAGCCCTGCTTGAGGAGGTATACACCACACCCAAGCCGGGGCTGGTAGATTTGTACTCCTGCGGTGCTCATAATGATATGGATATAACAACCTTTGAACGGAGTGCGGATGCACTTTATCCCTGGTTTGTACATATGGCTGCGCTGGGATACGGGTTTGCGGGAAGTCCGCAGGCTCTGTTTCAGAAAATCCGTCCGGTCGGAATTCTGGCGGAAAAAGCCATGTACAAAGCAACAGGCGGTGTGAATACCCATAAAGGTCTGATATTTACCCTGGGCGTTTTCTGTGCAGCAGCAGGACGGCTGGCAGGAGAATCCGCAGAGATTACCTGTGACAGCCTGATTTTAACGGAAAAGCAGATGACTGTTTCTGCGTTGACAGAAGAGCTTGCCGATATCAGACTGGGGGAGGCACACAGCAACGGGGAAAAAAACCTGCACCGGTACGGTTCGCAGGGAATACGGGGAGAAGCGATTCGGGGTTATCCTTCCGTGGTTAACCTGGCGCTTCCTGTGCTCAGAGAAGGAATTGCCGCAAAACGGGACTGGAACCGGGTGAAGCTCCAGACACTGATGGTGCTGATGAGCAGCCTTGAGGATTCCAATATCCTTTCACGCCATGATCCATCTGTCCTCCGGCAGGTGAAAAAAGAGGCGGAAGACTTTCTGAGCCGGGGAGGCGCCTATTCGGAAGGTGCCATGGAAGAGCTGATGCGTATGGATGCGGACTATATAAGACGAAATATCAGTGCAGGAGGCTGCGCAGATATTCTTGCCGCGGCGGTTTTTCTGGAAATGCTTCTGGAAGAAGAAAGTTCTGCGGCCCCTGGGCAGTCCCGGCCCCTGAGGACTGCCGCATATTAAATCACAAGGAGATTATATGAATATGAAAAGTAATTCGTCAGCCAGGATGCGCATTGCCGGTTTGCTGGACGAAGGGAGTTTTGTTGAAATCGGAGCGGATGTCACTGCACGCAGCACTTCTTTCAATCTGCAGGCTAAAAAGGCACCATCTGATGGAGTGATTACCGGTTACGGTACGATTCACTGTAAACCGGTCTATGTATACAGCCAGGATGCCGGAATTCTCGGCGGCACCATCGGTGAAATGCATGCGGAAAAAATTGTGAAGCTTTATGAACTTGCTCTGAAAACAGGTGCGCCGGTTATCGGGATGATTGACTGTGCAGGGCTCAGGCTGCAGGAATCAGTCGATGCATTGAATGCATTCGGCCGGATCTATGCATGTCAGATCAGGGCCGGAGGAGTCATACCTCAGATAACCGGCATTTTTGGTAACTGCGGAGGCGGACTGTCCATCGTACCCGGACTGACTGATTTTACATTTATGGAATCGGAGCATGCACAGCTTTTTGTCAACTCCCCCAATACTTTATTGTGCAGGGAGGCAGAGGAAATTGCAACTGCTGAATTTCAGGCACGTAAGGCCGGCAATGTGGATGGAACAGGTACACAGGAGCAGATTCTCACACAGATCCGTACTTTGATTGAACTGCTGCCGTCCAACTGTAAGGACACACCTGTTGAAGAATGCATGGATGATCTGAACCGTATCTGCGAAAATCTGGGAGATGCGGCAGACGATGCGGCTCTGGTGCTTACCGCGGTTGCAGACAATAACCGTTTTATGGAAATCGGAACCGGTTATGCACCGGAAATGACGGTTGGTTTTCTTCGCCTCAATGGAGCAACTGTAGGCGCTGTTGCCAACCGGGCAGCTGCATTTGACCAGGATGGCAATGTGGAAATGTTATTTGATAAAAAATTATCTTCAGAAGGCTGCAGCAAAGCGGCCGGATTTATCCGTTTCTGTGATGCGTTCAATATCCCTGTGCTGACCCTGACCAATACAGATGGTTTGAGAGCAGATAAACATCAGGAAATGAATCTGCCCCAATATATGGCGGAGATGGCCCGTGCCTACGGCAGTGCTTCCGTTCCCATGGTAAATGTGATCATCGGACAGGCTTTCGGCAGTGCGTATACTGTAATGAACAGCAGGGCACTGGGCGCTGATCTGGTATTTGCCTGGCCGGAAAGCTCCATCGGTATGATGAATGCGGAAAGTGCGGTCAGGATCATCTATGCGGATGAAATCAGAGAAAGTAAAAATGCCAGGGAGCTGATTCATGAGAAAGCAGACGAGTATGAAGAACTTCAGTCCGGTGCCCGGGCAGCTGCTTCCAGAGGCTATGTGGATGCGATCATTGAGCCGTCTGAAACAAGAAAACATATTATTGCAGCTTTTGAAATGCTTTATACCAAAAGAGGTACATTCAGATGACGATCACAACAATACTGGTAAAAGCGCTGACCAATACCGTTCTTGGCATGGGAACTGTATTTCTTGTTCTGATTTTTATTGCTTTTCTGATTTCTCTGCTGCCCGGTATAACGGCAGTCATCGAATCAGTGGGAAGGAAGAAAGAGTCAGTACAGTCATTTCCCCGGACCCAGACGTCATCTGCCGCTTCCCCGGTTTCTGCATCAGATTCAGAAACGGATGAAGAACCGGCGGATGATATGGAACTGGCAGCTGTTATAGCAGCCGCTGTTGCTGCTTCGGAAGGGATTCCCGCAGATGCATTTATTGTCCGTTCCATTCGCAGAGTACCGGGGAATCAGTGGAAAAAGAGATAAAACAGGGAGGATTTCATGAAAAACTATCGTATTACTGTAAATGGAACTGCATATGACGTAATGGTTGAAGAGATGGATGGGAACACATCTTCCGCTTCTGCGGCGGTTTCCGGAGCTGCTGTCAAACCCGCAGTAAAACCGGCGGTAAAGTCTGCTGCCCGGTCGGAAACAGGGTCCGGTGCTGCAGGAAATATTCAGGTGAAAGCAGGTGCAGCCGGAAAAGTGGTAAAAATTGAAGCCGGTGTGGGTGTTTCTGTAAATAAAGGGGATACTGTTGTAATTATTGAAGCGATGAAAATGGAAATTCCGGTTGTTGCTCCGGAAAACGGTACTGTTGCATCGATTGAATGTAAAATCGGTGATGCCATTGACAGCGGCGCTGTCCTTGCCACATTAAACTGATCTGCACGGAGGTTATGTAAATGGGCATTTTAGAAACACTGGAAAATCTGGTACATCAGACGGCATTTTTTGATCTGACAGTGGGAAATTATATCATGATCGCAGTGGCATGTGTTTTTCTTTACCTTGCCATTGCAAAGGAATATGAGCCCCTTTTGCTGGTACCGATTTCCTTTGGTATGCTGCTGGTTAATATTTATCCACCCATTATGGAAGAAGGGGGACTGCTGTCCTATTTTTTTATGCTGGATGAATGGTCCATTCTGCCTTCTCTGATTTTCATGGGTGTGGGGGCTATGACAGATTTCGGTCCTCTGATTGCCAATCCGAAAAGCTTTCTGCTGGGAGCAGCAGCGCAGTTTGGTATTTTTGCCGCATACATCGGTGCCATGCTGCTGGGATTTTCCGATGAGGCAGCGGCAGCCGTGTCAATCATCGGCGGTGCGGACGGTCCCACATCCATCTTCCTGGCGGGAAAACTGGGCCAGACACAGCTGATGGGTCCTATCGCGGTGGCAGCCTATTCCTATATGTCTCTGGTTCCGATTATTCAGCCGCCCATTATGAAGCTGCTGACAACAGAGGAAGAGAGGAAAATCAAAATGGAACAGCTTCGTCCGGTAAGCAAGCTGGAAAAGATTCTGTTCCCGGTTATTGTAACAATTGTGGTCTGCATGATTCTGCCTTCCACGGCACCTCTGGTGGGTATGCTGATGCTGGGGAACCTGTTTAAAGAATCAGGTGTTGTAAAACAGCTGACAGAAACCGCTTCCAATGCCATGATGTATATCGTAGTCATTCTTCTGGGAACTTCTGTGGGTGCAACCACCAGCGCAGAGGCTTTTCTGAACTGGACAACCATCAAAATTGTCGTTCTGGGTCTTGTTGCTTTCTGTTTTGGCACAGCTACAGGTGTTATTTTCGGTAAAATCATGTGCAGGCTGACCGGAGGCAAGGTAAATCCTCTTATCGGGTCCGCCGGCGTATCTGCTGTTCCCATGGCTGCCCGTGTATCCCAGAAGGTGGGTGCAGAAGCAGATCCTACCAATTTCCTGCTGATGCATGCCATGGGTCCCAATGTGGCCGGAGTAATCGGTACAGCTGTGGCCGCCGGTGTATTTATGGCGATTTTCGGAGTATAAGCCGGTAAAATCTTTTAATGACTGGAGATGGAAGAAAATGCAGAGAAACATAAATTACGATACGGCAGAAAATACTGCCGTAAATAAGAAAAAACCTGTTGGAATAACGGAAACCGTACTGCGTGATGCGCATCAGTCTCTGATCGCAACCCGCATGACAACGGAACAGATGCTGCCCATTATCGACAAAATGGATCAGGTTGGATATCATTCCGTGGAATGCTGGGGCGGTGCCACATTTGATGCCAGCCTTCGCTTCCTGAAGGAAAATACCTGGGAAAGATTGCGGAAGCTGAGGGAGGGCTTTAAACATACAAAGCTTCAGATGTTGTTTCGCGGGCAGAATATTCTGGGATATCATCAGTATGCAGATGATGTAGTGGAATATTTTGTTCAGAAATCCATTGCAAACGGAATTGATATTATCCGTATCTTTGACTGCATGAACGATCTGAGAAACCTTCAGACAGCAGTCCGTGCATCGAAACGGGAAAAAGGACATTCTCAGGTGGCACTTGCCTATACACTGGGGGATGCGTATACGCTGGATTACTGGAAGGAGACTGCAAAGAGGATTGAAGATATGGGTGCTGATTCAATCTGTATCAAGGATATGGCGGGTCTGCTGCTGCCCTATGAGGCATCGGAACTGGTCAGTGCCCTTAAGGAAGTAACCTGCCTCCCTATTCAGCTGCATACTCATTATACTTCAGGTGTTGCTTCCATGACTTACCTGAAAGCAGTGGAAGCAGGTGTGGATGTAATCGACACTGCCATGTCGCCTTTTTCCATGGGGACTTCTCAGCCTGCAACGGAAGTTATGGTGGAAACTTTTAAAGGAACCGACCGGGATACCGGCCTTGATCAGAATCTTCTGGCGGAAATTGCAGATTATTTCCGTCCCATGCAGGAGGAGGCTTTAAAGACAGGCCTGCTCAATCCAAAAGTGATGGGAGTCAATATCAAAACACTGCTGTATCAGGTGCCCGGCGGCATGCTGTCCAATCTGGTTTCCCAGCTGAAGGAGCAGGGAGCGGAAGACAGGTATTATGAGGTACTGGATGAAGTTCCCCGTGTCCGCAGGGATCTGGGAGAACCGCCTCTGGTAACTCCTTCCTCGCAGATCGTGGGAACCCAGGCCGTGTTCAATGTGCTGATGGGTGAACGCTATAAAATGGCAACGGCAGAGACAAAAGCGGTTCTGAGCGGGGAATACGGAGCCACGGTAAAACCCTTTGATCCCGAAATCCAGAAAAAAGTTATCGGTGATACCGAACCGATTACATGCCGCCCTGCCGATCTGATTTCTCCGGAGCTTGACAGACTGGAAAAAGAGATGGCTCAGTGGAAGGAACAGGATGAGGATGTCCTTTCCTACGCACTGTTCCCTCAGGTTGCCGTTGAATTTTTCAAAGACAGGGAAGCAAAAAAAACAAAAATCGACCCTCTTATGGCGGATGAGAAAAATAAAGCCTATCCGGTATAGAATAGATGATTAAAAGGAGACTGCCATGTCAGAATATTTTATTACACAGATTTACCCGGGAGATGAAAAAGGAATCGGTCTGGTCGATAAGCTTCTGAAAGAGGAAGGGATTCGAAGAGATGCCAATCTGGACTATACCTGTGCCATGTTTGATGATGATATGCAGGTGGTTGCCACAGGCAGCTGTTACGGCAATACCCTTCGCTGCATGGCGGTGAGCAGCTGTCATCAGGGAGAGGGACTGATGAATGAAATCGTTTCCCATCTGATGACGGTTCAGGTTTCCAGAGGAAACACCCATGTATTTCTTTATACAAAATGTCAGTCGGCAGATTTTTTCGGCAGTCTCGGTTTTTACGAAATTGTCCGTATCGATAAGAGTATCGTTTTTATGGAGAACCGCCGCAGCGGATTTTCGGATTATCTGCGGCGGCTGTCCTGCGAAAATGTAAAGAATATAGAGAAAAATGGAGAAAAAAACCGGAAAGTCAGGTCGGCATCTGTCATTATGAATGCTAATCCTTTTACTCTGGGGCATCAGTATCTGGTGGAGAAGGCGGCATCGGAAAATGATATCCTTCATCTGTTTCTTGTCAGTGAGGACAGCAGCCTGATTCCTTTTAAAGTCAGAAAAAAACTGGTTATGGAAGGAACGGCCCATATTCCAAATATCTGTTATCATGACAGCGGATCCTATATTATCAGCAATGCCACATTTCCCAGTTATTTCCAGAAAGATGAAAAAGCAGTTATAGAAAGCCATGCTCTGCTGGATCTTACGGTATTTACCCGGATTGCCGGACAGCTGGGGATCACCCGGCGGTATGTGGGAGAGGAACCCACAAGCCTTGTAACCGGAATCTACAATCAGATCATGATGGAAAAGCTTCCGGAACAGGGAATCGAATGTGTGGTGGTACCGCGGAAACAATGCGGGAACTCGGTCATCAGCGCTTCCACGGTACGCAGGGCAATTCAGGATAACGATTTTGTCATTCTGGAAAAAATGCTGCCACGGACGACTCTGGACTATTTCCTCAGTGAAGAATCAAAACCGGTAAGAGAACGTATACAAAAATCCGGAAATGTTGTACACTACTAGAAGGTATACTGCGAAAAGGAAATGTTTTTCAGGAGGAACAGCCATGGAAGGGACAGAAGTCGTACTGACTGATATGCTGCTTTGCAGAGAACGTCGGGTAAATATCCAGAATCAATTCATACAGAGCTACAGCTGCCCGGTTTTATCATTCTGCATGAATATCCCGGGTCCGGTCAAAACCAGCCGCCGGATCAGGAAAGCTTTCGAGCAGGGAAAGGAGGCGCTTTTTGATGCTTTTTCTGCACAGAATACAGTAATACATGACAGAGTGGAAATCCACGAAAAAACAGGTGATGAACTGATCATGGCAGTGGACTGTCAGGCAGCCCTGCTGAAAAGAATCACCTCGGAAATTGAGGAAACACATGAATTCGGGCGTCTCTTTGATATGGATGTGATCGATGCGGATGGAACAAAATTATCAAGGAATACGTTCAGAAAATGTCTGATCTGCGACTGTCAGGCTCAGGAGTGCGCCCGGACCAGGAAACATTCCATAGAGGAGATGCAGAAGCGGATCGAGGAAATGCTGTCAATTTTATAGCAAAAAACAGAAATTATCTAATAATTAGATTTTTATTCAAAAAAATACTAAAAATATCTCGTAATAGACAAATGGTGTGTGCAATTGGTACAGTACCAGGGGGCGAAAAGTACACTTTTGGTATGTTGCATAAAAGCTCAGAATCAGTTAAGATTTAGTGTATAAAAATACAGAACACACAGAGAATTGTTGATAACGAGGGCGTTACATGTTGCATGTAATGCCCTCGTTTTTTAATCTGTTTTCAGGAGGTGCTTGAAAGTGAAGATAGGGAAAAAACTGACAATACAGAATGTGACTAAATATTATGGAACCTATAAAGCTTTAACAGACATTAATTTATCCTGTGAGCCGGGAGAATTTATTACGATTCTGGGATCCAGCGGATGTGGGAAAACCACACTGCTGAAAGTGATTGCCGGGTTTGAAAATAAAAGTGAGGGCTGTATTTTTATTGATGATGATAATATTGAAAATCTGAAACCGTATGAACGAAATATCGGAATGCTGTTTCAGAACTATGCATTGTTTCCGCACATGACAATTGCTGAAAATATTGCCTATCCGTTAAAACTGCGTAAGGTCCCGAAGGATGAAGTGGAAAAAAGAGTCAGAGAAATGATTGAAATGGTGAAACTGACAGGTATGGAAAAGCGTTTTCCCAAACAGCTGAGCGGCGGCCAGCAGCAGAGAGTGGCACTGGCCAGAGCAATTGTCTATAATCCACCGCTGCTGCTTCTGGATGAACCTCTTGGAGCACTGGATATGAATCTGAGACATGAGATGCAGTTTGAAATTAAAAGAATCACGAAAAAACTTGGTATAACAACAATCAGTGTCACTCATGATCAGGAGGAAGCATTTGCCATGTCAGATAAAATATGCATCATGAATATGGGAAAAATTCAGCAGTTTGATACACCTGAAAACATTTATGAACATCCTGCAAATCGTTTTGTGGCAGAATTCATGGGAACTACCAATATTATTGAAATGAAGAATCTGACTTACCGTATGAAAGGGAATACCTGCCTGGTAAAAGGTATTCCAGGAATAACAGAGGAAATGTTTGAACTGGAATTGCCGGCAGAAGCGGTTCAGGTTGGAAAGACAGAAGGTATGATTACACTGAGGCCCGAATGTATTCATTTGAAAGAAAATCAGGATAACACATTTACTGCACGGCTGAAAGAAAATGTTTATATCGGAGAATGTGTAAAAATCAAGGGGCTGGCGGGTAAGCAGCTATTGAATATTAATCTGAGTGTGAGTGAATACAGAAAATTAAATCCCGCGGCTCCGGTAACATTTGGTTTTGATAAAAATGCAGTTTCTATTATCTATAGCTGATTAATTTGAAACTGATGATATAGACTCATAAAGTTGGACAGGAGGAGAAGACATGAAGAGATTTTACAGGAAGGCAATATCCATTTTACTGGCAACAGGTTTAGTGAGTTCCATATTTGCAGGATGTGGATCATCAGGAGAAACAGAAGGAAATTCTTCGAAACAGGAACTTGTGGTTGTTGACTGGGGCGGTGCCAATACAGACGCACGTATCGAAGCTAATTTTGAACCTTTTGAAGAAGCATATGATTGTGAAATTACAGTTGTTACTCCCAGTGATTATTCAAAACTACAGTCCATGGTGGATACAAATACCGTGGAGTGGGATGTAATGAATTGCGATGCATATTGGGGAGTTCTTGCAGGAAGCGAAGGATATCTTGAGGAAATTGATTATGATGTGGTAACTGCAAATCTGAATCCGGAAACAACAAGTCAGTATGTCTGCTCGGCTGAAACATACAGTTCTGCCATTGCGTGGAATACTGATAAATATAATGAAGATACAGCACCGAGTACATGGGCGGATTTCTGGGATACAGAAAAGTATCCCGGAAAAAGAGCGATGTGGCAGTATCCGGTTACAGTTCTTGAAGCAGCATTGATGGCAGACGGAGTATCCAGCCAGGATCTGTATCCTCTGGATCTGGATAGAGCATTCAGAAAACTGGATGAAATCAAAGATGATATTGTATGGTGGACAGCAGGGGCTCAGCCTGCACAGATGCTGGCATCAGGGGAAGCAGATCTGGCTCTTGCCTGGTCAGGACGCATTGCTACAGCAGCAGAAGAAGGATCTCCTGTAGATTTTACCTATTCTGAAGCAATTATTATTTCTGCCGGCTGGGTTATTCCAAAAGGCGCTCCTCATCAGGAACTGGCTCAGAAGTTCCTGGCATATGTATCAGAATCGGATATGATGCTGGCATTTTCTGAAAAAATTCCTTACGGAACAACAAATCTTGATGCTGTTGAGCAGATGGATGATGAATTAAAGACTTCTCTGGGACAGACAGATGCGCAGCTGGATAAAGAAGTGTATCTGGATAATGAATACTGGTCAGAATATCTGACAGAAGTGGAAGAACAATTTAATGCATGGCTTGTAGAATAACAGGGAGGTGAAGTCTATGTATACGGAAGCAACGACTCTGCCTGCAGGGAAAAAAGAACATAATGTGAAAAGTACCCTTGTGGACCGTTTTATGAAATGGAGCGGGGCAAAATGGATACTGCTGGTAATTCCGCTGGTATATGTGGGTTTGACTCTGATTATTCCGCTGGTAAGCATATTGGGAAAAAGTTTTGTTAGTGAAAATGGAATTACACTGGAGTATTTCCAGGCAGCACTGACTCAGCCGCTTTATCAGAAGGTAATGTGGATTACATTGAGAACAGGGTTGGTCGTGACACTGGTTGCAGCGTTCCTTGCATATCCCATGGCGTACATGTCCGTAAAAGCGAAAAAATCCGTTTTCAGGAGAATCATCACGGGGGGTGTACTGATTCCATACTGGGTCAGCATGCTGGTTCGTATTTTTGCATGGCAGATTATTCTTTCAAACAATGGTCCTGTTAATTCATTTCTCATGAAAATGAATATCGTGGATCAGCCTGTACAGATTCTGTACACAAGTACAGCAATAGTAATCAGCCTGACACATGTTCTTCTACCTTATATGTTTCTCAGCATGCAGGCAGTTATGGAAGGGATCGATTCCAATCTGACTCTGGCAGCAGAAGGTATGGGTGCAAAACCGGTAAGAAACTTTTTCACAGTTTTTTTTCCTTTATCCATTCCGGGAATTGTATCCGGTTCCATGATGGTCTTTGTGCTGGCACTGGGTTTCTATATAGCACCTGCCCTGCTTGGAGGATCAGATGATATGATGATGTCGAATCTGATTCAGAGCAACATGAGCAATATGAACTGGAATATGGCGGCAGCCCTGTCTGTTGAACTGGTTGCAGTTGTACTGGTGTTATTCGGAATCGCCTACCATTTTGTAGGAGATCAGCTTTTTAACAGAAAAGCATAAAGGAGGGACTGTATGTCGATTTTCTTATCTGTTGCAGTAGCGATTTTACTGGTTATCATCGTTTTGCCTGCAATTATCATAATTCCGGAGGCATTTACTGCATTAAATTATTTTACATTTCCTGTAATGGAATTTTCCATGAAATGGTTTGATAAATTCTGGAGTAATGTTCAGTGGATTCAGGGGCTTGGACGAAGCGTTTTTCTGGCAGTGGTGTCGGGGATTATTGCTACGGTTATCGGGACAATGGCAGCCCTGGCAATGCAGAAATTAGGATTTCGACTTAAAGGAGGCTTTATGATGCTCATGGTGGCGCCGATGATTATTCCGGTGGTTATTATTGGTGCTTCCATGTATACCGTGCTTGCTCCTCTGGGGTTGACCAATACGTTGTTCGGAATTGCACTTGCTCATATTCTTCTGGGAATTCCCATGGTATTTATAACCATGTCTTCAGCACTCAGTGGCTTGAATCCCAATCTGGAACTTGCATCCATGAGCATGGGAGCTTCTCCGGTTGTGACTTTTCTGAAAGTGGTTATGCCCTCTGTAAAGGCTCCTCTGATTGCATCATTTCTCTTTGCATTTGTTACATCCATGGATGAAGTGGCGGCAACCCTGTTTCTATCCGGAGCAAACACAAAAACATTAACGATCGTTATGTGGGAGAATATGAGGACTGCAATTGAACCCACGATTGCAGTAGCAGCAACCTTCCTGATCATTCTTACGCTGGGGGTCTATATTCTGAAAGAAATCGGCGAAATAAGATCCATGAAGAAGTACAGCTGATTTTGAAAAGTCAAAGCGAGAGGTCATGATAACATGAAGAAAATATCGGGTCTGATTGTTTTATCAGCTGGAATTTTATGGGGAATGATCGGAATCTTTATCCGGACATTGTCAGCTGCAGGTCTGTCATCTTTGCAGATCGTTTTTATGAGAGTTGTATTTGGTGGATTACTATTGAGTGCTGCTGCATTGATTAAAGATTATAAAATGCTGAAAATCCGTTGGAAAGACTGCTGGTGTTTTCTGGGAACAGGAATTGCAGGATTCGCTTTTTTCAATTACTGTTATTTTTCTACAATGCAGTATGCATCGTTGTCTGTGGCAGCTGTTTTATTGTATATGGCACCTTCTTTTGTGATTCTGTTTTCCTCTGTTTTATTTCAGGAAAGAATTACATTTAGAAAAATCTGTGCATTGATATTTGCTTTTTCAGGATGTATGTGTGCCACAGGACTTTTTGCAGGAGAAACAGTATTATAGCTTTTCAATAAAATAACGCAAACCCTTGACATGAGTGCTATGCTTATATTAAGAGGTGAGTATTATGTTACACAATGAAACCAGAAAACTCTTAATTGAAGCTCTTAATAAAACACATAACGCAAAGGAAGTT
>JAXDZY010000025.1:0-2102 GCA_034086685.1 Lachnospiraceae bacterium | reverse complement strand
TTTCTGTAGCCATTTGTGATGAGCCTCCTTATAAACAAGTGTAAAAAATCGTACACGAATAATTACACTCAATGGAATTGATTGGCTTCATTATAACAAATGGATGACTGGGTGGCTATTCACTTGCTATGGTGCGTTTACGTTTCCCTTCTATTGCAAATCAGTAGTGCCAGTAAAACAAGCACCTTCCCCATTGTAATACAAAATCAGCCAGGAACCTCCCCGCCCATCCTCAGGCAGGAAATCCCTGGCTATTCCATTTCATTCATTATCCTTGCACGATCTCATGCACAATTTTTCAGATTTGGGCGTAAACCGGGCGTAAATTCACGCCTTTCCCACGTCCATCCATCTCAAAAAGCCCTCAACCACGGCCTTTCTGAGGTATTTTACTTATCCAGACTCTTCATCGTCGGGAAATCTATAACATCTGATTCCACAGGTATTCCTAAACCTGCAAAGCCCGGTTTTATCGGCTTTTTCTGAATTTCTTGACAGTAAAAAGTTCTCAATAAAAAAATAACTCTTTCTAATGATTTTATGCTATTCTTAAGTTACCACACTAAAGAAAGGTACAGACCACCTGAAAGAGTTATTCTGGATATGAGTTTACCATACTTTCAGGTGGTTGACCATAGCCTATGTTAAAATTTATTGATGATATTTTATGTTTTTTTGAATCCTGTTTTTCACGGAAAGCTGCTTTCCGCTGGTTTGTAATTATTACCCTCGGACTCATGCTCCGTTCTGATAAGCTCGGTGTTACTTCTGTCATTCGCGACCTTGCTCTCCGGCCGGATTGTTATGTTTCCATGATTCATTTTTTCAGGGCATCTTCCTGGTCTCTGGAATCCATACGGCTTCGCTGGTTTGAAGCAGTAAAGATGTATTCTCCTCTTTATCATGAAGGCGAATTCCATGTCCTGATTGGCGATGGAGTAAAACAGTCCAAAGAAGGACGACGGATTCCCGGAGTCAAAAAGCTGTACCAGGAATCAGAGAATTCTGCCAAATCCCAGTACATCCACGGCCATATGTTCGGAGGGCTGGGAGTTCTGGCAGGGGATATCCGCAACTGGGCCTGTATCCCACTCAGCATCCGTCTTCATGATGGATTACAGGGAGCCAGGGATTGGGAGAAATCATCTGTTTCCAGTGCTTCCCATATCATCCAGATGGTTGAGGATGCTTATCTGGCTGCTAAAACTTTTGGAGATTCCCTGCTCCTTCTGGATCGGTATTTTCTGTCTGTTCCCGGTCTGATCCGATTAAAGAAACTGAATCAGGACGGGCCGGTTCAGATGGAGATTATCACAAAAGCAAAACGATCCTGTAAAGCTTTTGAAGAACCGGAACCGAAGAAACCCGGAACCAAAGGCCGTCCTGCCAAAAAAGGTAAAACAGTCCACCTGATGGAGCTTTTCGATACCTGCAGCAGTGAATTTCTTCAGACAGAAGCAGTGCTTTACGGAAAGAAAACGCCCATCCGCTATTACAGCCGGGATCTTCTCTGGGGACAGAAGCTGTATCAGAAACTGCGATTTGTTCTGGTGGAATATCAGGGAACAAAAAGTATCCTTGTCAGCACCAGTCTGAAACTGGAGCCGCTGTCAGTGATCCTCCTTTACAGCTATCGTTTCCGGATCGAATGCACGTTCAAAGAGTTAAAACAGCAGACAGGTGCATTCTGTTACCATTTCTGGTCAAAGCATATGCCAAAACTGAATTACTACCGGAAGCAGAATGAAGCAGAACCTTTGGAAAAGGTTACAGATGAAACCGACCGGAAGAAGATCCTCGAAACAGTAAAAGCAATTGAAATGCACATGGCCCTTTCCTGTATTGCAATGGGGATCGTACAGATCCTATCTGTACGTCTGACCGGAACAGTGGATTCCCGTGAGATTCGTTATCTGAGGACACCTTCGGAAGGTAAACTGTCTGAGGCAACGATCATGTATTATTTGAGGCATCATATTTTTCGACTTATGGCAAAAAGCCCCGAATTATGCATAACACAATTAATTCAAGAAAAGCAGGAACAGTCTGGAATCTACTGGGATTCACAGGCTTCTTAAGCATGCAAACTTTTTACTGTTGAG
>JAXDZY010000024.1:0-5686 GCA_034086685.1 Lachnospiraceae bacterium | reverse complement strand
GGTCATCAGCTTGACCAGAGTCTGGTAGAAGGTCCGGTTTGGAGAGAAAGAGGTTTGAGGATCAGATAAGATCTGAAGGATCGAAAGGCAATATGCAGTTTTGAAGGTATAGCAAAAAAATATGTATGAGAGAGCAGTCGGCTGTATGTCGGCTGCTCTCTTGTTATAAATACATGATCCGGTTTACTGAGATTAAAAAAATCTGTCCTCTTTCGATTGTCTGGCTGTGTGCCAGATGGAAGTGCATCGAAATAAAAGAACTTTAATTTTCAGTTGTCTATTAGGGCTTCCTGTGATAAAATAGAGAAGTTCTATCAGGAACAGAAGTGAAATAATATAAAGAAGGATATACATATGATTGCGATAATTGATTATGATGCAGGAAACCTGAAAAGTGTGGAGAAAGCCCTGTTGTCTTTAGGTGAAGATACGGTAATTACCAGAGATCCTGCAGTAATAAAAGGCGTAGATAAGGCGATTCTTCCTGGAGTGGGTGCTTTTGGAGATGCCATGCAGAATCTGAAGAATTTTGGTCTGGTTGATGTGATAAAGGAATTTGTAGCCAGCGGAAGACCGTTTCTGGGAATCTGTCTGGGACTTCAGCTGATGTTTGAACACAGTGAAGAGAGTCCGGGAGCAGAAGGACTTGGTATTCTGAAAGGTGATATTCTGAGAATTCCCTCCTGCGAAGGTTTAAAGATTCCACATATGGGCTGGAATTCATTAAAGATACGGGAGGATGCCCGTTTATTTCAGGGGATTCCTCAGGACACCTACGTTTATTTTGTACATTCCTATTACTTGAAGGCAGCGGATGAGGATATTGTGGCAGCTACTACGGAATACAGTACTTTGATTCATGCATCCGTGGAAAGCGGTAACGTGTTTGCCTGTCAGTTTCATCCGGAAAAAAGCAGTGCAGCAGGACTTCAGATCCTGAAGAATTTTGCAGCTCTGTAAATATATGGCTGTGTTGAATATTATATCAGGATTACTGGAGGTTTATGGATGTTTACGAAAAGAATTATTCCCTGTCTGGATGTTAATAACGGAAGAGTAGTCAAGGGTGTTAATTTTGTCAATTTAAAAGATGCGGGTGATCCTGTGGAGGTAGCGGCTGAATATGACCGGGCCGGTGCTGATGAACTGGTTTTTCTGGATATTACAGCTTCTTCTGATGCACGTAAAACCGTTGTGGATATGGTCAGACGTGTTGCTGAAAAGGTATTTATCCCCTTTACAGTCGGCGGCGGCATCCGTACAGTGGATGATTTTAAAGAGATTCTCAGAGAAGGAGCTGATAAAATTTCTGTTAATTCAGCAGCTATCAATAATCCTGATCTGATTCGTGAAGCTGCTGATAAATTTGGAAGTCAGTGTGTTGTGGTAGCTATTGATGCAAAGCGCAGAGAAGATGGTACAGGCTGGAATATTTATAAAAATGGCGGTCGGATTGATACGGGGATTGATGCGGTTGAGTGGGCTCAACGTGTGCATGAACTGGGATGCGGAGAAATATTGCTGACAAGTATGGACTGCGACGGAGTAAAAAACGGTTATGATATTGAACTGACACGTTCCATTGCTTCGGTTGTTCCGATTCCGGTCATTGCTTCAGGAGGTGCAGGTGCAAAAGAGCATTTTTATGATGCGCTGACAGATGGTATGGCAGATGCAGCTCTGGCGGCATCATTGTTCCATTATAAAGAGCTTGAAATCTGTGATCTGAAGAGATATCTGGCAGATCGCGGACTTTCCATGCGTCTGTAACTGTAAATCAATTTGGATTGTTTTCAGTGTTTAGGAGAATGTTACAGGATACTATGAGGATACAGTTTCCGTGATCGGAAAGAAGAGGTGATATACAATGGCAGCAATCAGCAATGATTGGCTGATTCCTTTAAAGGAAGAGTTTAAAAAACCGTACTATAAAGAACTTTATTATAAAGTCAGAGATGAATATGCACACTATCAGATATTTCCTGATGCAAACGATATATTCAATGCATTTGATTTCACCCCTCTTGCCAGGGTCAAGGTCGTGATTTTGGGGCAGGATCCTTATCACAATAATGGTCAGGCTCACGGCTTGAGTTTTTCTGTAAAACCGGATGTAGAGATTCCTCCTTCTCTGGTTAATATTTATCAGGAACTGCATGATGATCTGGGTTGTTATATTCCCAACAATGGTTATCTGAAGAAATGGGCAGATCAGGGAGTGCTGCTTCTCAATACAGTGCTTACAGTGCGGGCACATAATGCCAATTCTCATAGAGGGATAGGCTGGGAACAATTTACGGATGCGGCAATTAAAGCAGTGAATGATCTGGATCGACCGGTGGTTTTCATGTTATGGGGCAGACCGGCTCAGAATAAGAAAGCTCTGCTGAATAATCCCAGGCATCTTATACTGGAGGCACCTCATCCCAGTCCTCTTTCTGCTTATCGGGGATTTTTTGGATGTCGTCATTTCAGCCAGGCAAATGATTTTCTGGCTGCGCATCAGATAGAACCTGTTGACTGGCAGATTGAAAATATACAGTAACCGCTTTACCATGGGCAGGGCGGCTGTAATATAATGAATGTGAAGGAGTAATTATGACTGAAATAGTAAAAGCTATTATTATGGGTATTGTTGAAGGAATCACAGAGTGGCTTCCCATCAGCAGTACCGGACATATGATTCTCGCAGGAGAATTTATTCATTTTGAATTATCACCGGAATTCAGTTCCATGTTTCTGGTAGTTATTCAGCTGGCTGCCATTCTGGCAGTTGTGATTGTGTTTTTCGAAAAGCTGAATCCTTTCTATGGGCGTAAATCCACAAAACAGAAAAGAGATACTTTTCAGCTGTGGGGGAAGGTTATTATCGGATGTATCCCGGCGGCAGCACTGGGTATTCCGTTGAATGACTGGTTTGAGCAGTTTGAAACACCTCAGGTGGTTGCAGCAACACTTATCATTTACGGTGTGATTTTTATTGTTCTGGAGCATTTTTATCGTGGTAAAAGCTTTGCAGTGACAGATACGACTCAGTTATCCTATAAGACAGCTCTTCTGATCGGATGCTTTCAGTGTCTGGCTCTGATTCCCGGTACATCCCGTTCCGGAGCAACCATTCTGGGTGCCATGCTTTTAAGTGTCAGCCGCCCTGCTGCAGCAGAATTTTCATTTTTCCTGTCGGCACCGGTTATGTTCGGTGCCAGCCTGATCCGTGTATTGAAATTTATCATGTCCGGAGCGGTTATGACTGCAGTAGAAGTACAGGTGCTGATTGTGGGATGTCTGGTATCGTTCCTGGTATCACTCGTGGCAATCAAATTCCTTATGGGATATGTTAAGAAGCACAGCTTTGCCTTGTTTGGATACTATCGGATCATCGTAGGTATTGCAGTTATTGCCTATTTTATGTTTCTAAAATAATATGTTGTTTGTTGCAGTAATGAATGGTGTAATTTCTCAGGTGCAGATGTTACACCATTTATTATTGCTCTTTACTAACAGGATATCTCATTATATGGAAGTTAACGGAAAAGAATATGGAAAAAAGACAAAAGAGTTTATATCTGGAAATTATGCGTATTTTCGCATGTTTTTTTGTTATTTTTAATCACACAGAACATTATGGTTTTTTTCTGTTTTCACAGCGTCCGGTTGGTGGAATACAGTTTTTTGTTTATATGTTTATCTCCATTTTCTGTAAATTTGCAGTTCCGCTGTTTTTTGCTATATCCGGTGCTCTGCTTCTTGTGAAAGAAGAACCTCTGAAAGTACTGTGGAGAAAACGGATTTTAAAAATGGTCGTTATATTGACAGTATTTTCATTTGTATATTATCTGTATGGAGTATATCTGAATGAATGGTCTTTTAATTTATCTGAATTTTTCTTTAAACTATATTCTGATAAATGGAATTACTCCTACTGGTATCTGTATGCTTATCTGTCATTCCTGATTACAATACCGTTTTTGCGTGTTCTGGTAAAAAATCTGGATGATAAATATTTTTATTATATGTTCGGGCTGGCAATCTTTTTCAGAGGAATTCTTCCATGCATCAACTATTATTTTCTGGGTAATACACAGATAATGAATTCCAATCTGAATGTGGACTGGCTGTGCGGCAGAGCTGTTTTATATCCCTGTCTGGGATATTTTCTGGAACACAGATTTGATCCGGCAAAACAAAAAAGAGCAGTCATTGCGGTGTGTGCTGCAGATTTTGCAGGAATTCTGATTTCCTGTTTTATGACGTATTATCGGGTTCTCAGAACCGGAGAGTGTTTGGAGAAGCAGTCGCAGATGTTCCATGAGTCCTTTGTTCTGATCAATTGCGCAGCAGTTTTTATGGTAATAAAATATATTGTTGAAAGAATCTGTTTGCCGGAAAGACTGGAGAAACTGATACTATCACTGGGAAGCTGTATTTTTGGAATCTATCTGCTTCATATTATCATATTGAAGAGATGGAAACTGCTATACAATCTGCAGGATTTCTTCAGAAATCAATGTGGAATGAATCAGATGCTGGGATCGTTTCTGATTTGTCTTCTGACCATGCTGATCGGATATATTATGACATTGATTCTGAAGAGAATTCCCGTGATCAGAAAACTTGTCAGCTAGTATGAATTTTTGGTTTTTCACGGTTTACGATCCATATGCCTGCGCAGACCAGCAGCAGAGCAGCAATTGTGGACAGCTGGAAGCTTTTCTTTTCATTGAGAAATAACGCTGAGAGGATAACGCCGCATACCGGATTCATAAAACCGTATATGGATACGTTTCCCACAGGATTATATTTCAACAGTATTCCCCAGATGGTGTAGGCTGTAGCTGAGATAAAGGCCAGATAGAGCAGCAGAAAGACCGGGAAGACTCCAAAGCCGGTAACTTTGCCTCCCATACAGGTTCCGATGACAGAAAGAATAATTCCACCGCACACAAACTGGTAGCCGCTCAGAGTGACCGGGTTTTCAAGCTGAGAGTAGCGTTTGATCATAACGGAAGAAAAAGCATAGGACAGCGCCGATAAAAGGATGCATCCTTCTCCTGCCGGCGACATGTGAAGAGACAGGGATTCTCCTGCCACGTTGATAAGAACCACGCCCATGAAACCGATCAGACATCCCATCAGTTTGCGGCTGTCAAGAGGTTCCAGGCGGAACAGGCACGAAGCCACCAGAATGGCGAAAAAAACATTGGAGGCTTCCACGATGGAAGAGGTGATACCGGAAGCATGCGCCAGACCAATGTAAAACAGTACATACTGAAGAACAGTCTGAATCAGGCTCAGTCTGATTACGCGGGAGACGGAGTCTCTGGAAGGAATCAGAAAACGACACTGCAGGAGGCTCCCGGCCAGAATAACCAGAATTCCGGCCAGAGTAAAGCGGTATCCCGCAAACAGAAGCTGTGAACCGGTATCGGCGGAATCAATATGAAACAGCTGATAGCCGATTTTGATGGAAGGAAATGCACTTCCCCACAGAAGGCAGCAAAAGCAGGCCAGAATGGCAACAACTGGTTTCTTTTGAAGAAATAAAGTAAACGCACCATAGCAAGTGAATAGCCACCCAGTCATCCATTTGTTATAATGAAGCCAATCAATTCCATTGAGTGTAATTATTCGTGTACGATTTTTTACACTTGTTTATAAGGAGGCTCATCACAAATGGCTACAGAAA
>JAXDZY010000017.1:0-18644 GCA_034086685.1 Lachnospiraceae bacterium | reverse complement strand
CTCTTTCGGTTGTTTTGTTTTTGGCGATTCAATTATACCAAAGGTTGGTGCCTTTTTCATGTCAAGACATCAATTTAATACTGATTTTTGTTTGAGTAATCAAGCATTTATACCGGCTTTGCCGGTGGGAAAGTTGAGTTATATTAAATTACGTACAGCATCTGGAACCTCAGCTGCGAAATGCCAGACATGACCGGGTATTTATCACCCACTCCGGCTGTGACGATGAGATCATCCGAAAAGTATACGATTACCTGAAAGGACTGGATTTATTTGATGAAATACTGATTACCAGAGCCGGCGGTGTCATTTCCAGCCACTGCGGTCCCGGAACTCTGGGTGTGCTGTTTATCAGCCGGTAAGACTCATCTTCTATCCTGCCTGTCCTGGCAGTTCCGCTGACTGAATCTTTATCACTGCCCGGATCAGAGCTGCCCTTTCCCCTGCTTCCACAGGCCGCCGCAGATAATAACATGGCAAGTACAAATGCACATATAACTTTTCTTCTCATATCCTGCTCCTTCCTCAGATAAATTATCCCAGCTGCATACTTGCAATCGTGCACAGCATGTGATATAGTAAAGCCAGACAATATACAATTATATTCCATGTTGAATGATTCCGGAGGCAGTTTCTGTCAGGAATCATTGCACATAATGACAGGAGGCAAGACAATGGAATTTGAAAAATTACAGAAAGACATGGTTGCTGCCATGAAAGCAAAAGATAAAGCAAGAAAGGATGCCATTTCTTCCATCATTTCCGCAGTCAAGAAAGCAGCCATCGATGAAGGATGCCGTGACAACATCACTCCCGAACTGACAGACCGTGTCATACTGAAAGAGCTGAAAACCGTCAGAGAACAGATCGACACCTGCCCGGCTGAAAGAGCAGAATTAAAAGCGGAATATCAGTTCCGTTATGATGTCATCAACGAATATGCACCTTCCCTGATGTCAGCGGAAGAAGTCCGGGCATTTCTCATGGACAAATTTGCCGACGTTCTGGCCACAAAGAATAAAGGGCAGATCATGAAAGCTGTCATGCCCCAGCTGAAAGGCAAAGCGGACGGAAAAGTCATCAATCAGACAGTTGCAGAACTCTGCAGATAAAATTCTCTGTTGATAATTTTCTATAATACGGTTATACTATTTCCAGAAGCAAAGTGGACTTTATATATCCAAGATATAACTGTTCGGAACAGATACATTTTCGGGGAATTTCTGAACAGCTTACAAAAATTCAATGGATTGAAAGGGGATAACATATGAGTATATTAACAATCACAAAAGAAAATTTTGACAGTGAAGTTATGCATTCCGATAAAACCGTTTTACTTGACTTCTGGGCAGCATGGTGCGGTCCCTGCCGCATGCTTTCTCCTCTGGTAGACGAAGTAGCAGACGAGAATCCTTCCATCAAGGTCGGTAAAGTCAATGTGGACGAGCAGCCGGAGCTTGCACAGCAGTTCCGCGTTATGAGCATTCCAACCCTGGTTGTCATCAAAGATGGCAAGATTGCCAGCCAGGCCCTGGGAGTACAGCCCAAAGCAACGATTCTGGATATGATCAAATAGCATCATTTTAAGATTACAGTCAGCTAAACGTGCGCCCGCCGGGCGCACGCACAAAAAGGGCTGTCGCAAACCTGTGACAGCCCCCTTTTTGTTTTTTCCTTTACTCTTTCTCCTCTCCTCCGAGAACAGACGCCAGTGAAGTATCTTTCGCAAATCCGTTGGCATTATAAAGATACAATACATCCGTAACTCCTTCCGATGAAATCAGCTGTTCCGGATCATCATAATAATACCGTGGATCCACCATGAGTATTTTATCATAATTTTCTATCATAAACGGTACAAAACAATTGGCATAGGAATCCTTGAAAAGAAGCAGAACTCTGCCGCTTTCTGCTGTGGTGGTTATTTTTACCAGAGGGTGATTGCCTCCCAGGAAAACCGCATATTTATCTTTGGCATCCAGCTGGTCGGTTTCATAGAAAGACGCGGATTTCCGGGCTTCGGACACGTAATCAACAGCGTACCTGACAGTGCTGTTTTCCGGAAGATAAACATATATCCCTTCTTTTTCCCACATTCTGAATCCACTGGAAGCTGACATGGTACCGCTGAATGAATCCGTCACCATCACCCGCTGATAACTGACATCCGGCTCTTTCAGATCTGTCTCCCGTGCAAACCGCTGCCAGGCCAGGTAAGCGGCATCTGTTGTCCAGTGATGATCTGTCTTATAATACAGCTGAATGTCCTCTGCTTCCCGAAACGTATCCCGCACATCCACAAAGGTAACCCCGATCTTCCCCACATCTTCTTTCAGCTGATCCAGAAAAGACTCCTGATCTCCGGTCTGTGCAAAAGCAGGAAGAAGTCTGTCATAAATATTAACCGCAGTAGGTACCACCAGCATATATTGTTTCAGTTTTTTCTCCTTTTCTGCAAATTTCTCCAGAGAATTTATCTGAACAGCGTAATTATCCGGATCGTCGGCAACAAAATTCTCAATGAGATACCCTTCATCTGATAAAAATATATTATTCGATTCCGTCTTTCCCAGAAAACGATCGGATAACTCCTTCAACTGAATCCATCCTGTCCTCAAAGGAAACTGATCTGACACATAAGTCTCCATGCTGGTGGAATATCGTCCCGAAAGGATTCTGTTCAGGGTCATTTCCGGTTTTGTCTGCAGATTTCGGTTTTCCATCTCGGAATATTCCCTGTCAGGCGTAATCAGCTGAGCCACCCGAATTATCAGAACCAGAAAAAACAGGACAACCAATATCCCCCGGAAAAAAATCTGTCTGTTCATGCTTCTTTTATTCATATGCCTGAGATTTCCTCCCTTAAAACCTGAAATATAAAAACGGATTATAGGAACTGTAGACCAGATAAGCCAGACACAGGATAAATAACGCCGTATCTGCCGCTATGGCCAGCCACGGTTTTGTTTCCGTAAGAGACTTAAACCATCTTCCCGGAGCAGGACCTGCCGCAAACCATCCCACAACAAGCAGAATCAGATTACTTCGCAGGTAATACAGAGCCGCCGTATCAATAAAGCCTTTCGTCCCCCAGCCCACCATATTTCTCAGGTAGGAAAAAGCATCCGACAGATTCGTATTGCTGAAAAACACCCATCCGATCATTACAAGCAGCAAAGTAATTCCGCGGCGTACACCCTGAGGAATACCTTCCAGCCTTTCTCCCAGCAGAAATTTTTCCATCATCAGCAGAATGCCATAATACAGCCCCCAGATGACAAAATTCCAGCTGGCCCCATGCCAGAGGCCTGTGAGCATCCACACAATCATAATGTTGCGGATATGTTTCCACAAAGACACTCTGTTTCCGCCCAGAGGAATATACACATAATCCCTGAACCAGGAAGACAGTGAAATATGCCATCTTCTCCAGAATTCCGTTACAGAACAGGAAATATAGGGATGCCTGAAATTCTCATTAAATGAAAATCCAAACATTCTTCCCAGTCCGATTGCCATATCCGAATAACCGGAAAAATCAAAATAAATCTGCAGTGTATACGCCAGAATGCCGATCCATGCTGTCAGTACCGATCTCTGTTCAAGCCCCTGTATGTCAGTGTAAATCATCCCCAGATTATTGGCAAGCAGCACCTTTTTTGCAAGTCCCTGTATAAAACGATCCAGCCCTTTCCCGAAACGGACAGATGTGACCCTGTGATCATCCAGCTGAGCCTCAATATCTGAATACTGCACAATCGGCCCGGCACTCAGCTGAGGGAACATTGTAAGATATAACGCAAATTTCAGCAGACTGCGCTGAACCTTTACTTTTCCCCGATAAACATCCACAATATAGGACAGAGACTGAAACGTATAAAAAGAAATACCAATGGGAAGAGCCAGCTCCCGGCAGGCAATGGAAAGTCGGAAAACCGAATTAATAATCTCAATACAGAAACCAGAATATTTGAAAAATCCCAGAATCAGAAGATTAACACCAACAGCAAAAATTAATAATACATTTTTCTCATATCCTTTTGTCCTGTCCAGATCCAGACCGATCACGTAATTGAAAACCGCGCTGAACAGCATCAGTACCACATAAACCGGTTCTCCCCACGCATAGAAAAAAATACTTGCCAGAAGCAAAACAATATTTTTCAGAAACTCCGGTACCAGAAAATATACACAGAGAACCAGAGGTAAAAATGAAAAAAGAAAATACAGACTGCTGAAAACCATTTTTATGTGCTTCCTTTATCTTAAATTATTTGATACAGGAAAGAAATATCTCTTCCCACTGTTCAGCCTGCCCGGAAACAGCATAGAAAAAATACCTGCCCTGCTCCCGGACCACTGCATTCTGAAGCAGCGCTTCCTGATTCGTACCGTAACCGTGGAAATTCTGAATCTGACTGGCAAGACGCGCATTCACAGCATCCTCAAGCTCATTCAGCTGGCCGACATCACTGATCTTAACAATCAATAATTCATCCACATTCATCAGATTATCGGAAATGTACATCACGTATCCTTCGTACTGTGATGAATCCAGTCCGAAATATCTTTTGAAAGTGCCGGTATCACCGGATCGAAGCCCGTCCTCACTGCACTGATCAGCCATTGCTTCAGAAATTACCGATATATCCACATCCTGGCTGTTCCCTCTGAAAAATACCAGTGCCATATAGATCAGCAGAAAAAATACCAGAAAAATCTCTGCCGCTCGAAGTCCCGATAATTTTCCGCCGAACAAACGGAAACCGGCCCCTTTACGTTTTTTTGTATCTTTTTTTATATTATGTAAATTCATTGCGAAACACCTGCCATATCCGCCAGATAAGTAAGCCATTTATAATAAAATTTTTTTACCGCATGGATTCCATCCGGCTCATACAGCGAATCATCCATTTTCAAAATAAAACCCGGGTCCAGAAATGTCGTCTGCAGTTCTTCGCACATTTCTTCCAGATTCTCATTATATAGTTCTACATTCTTCCGCTTCGGTTCTTTATCGATTGCCTTTTGCTGAACCGGAAGAACAGCAGCTACATAAATCTGTGAATCCGGAAGGCTCTTTCGAATTCCTGATATCAGATCCCGATATTTCTCGATGAACTTCTCCACATGGGAGCCATAATTATCCATATCATTATTTCCCAGAGCCAGAAAAACCTTCTGTGGATGCATCTGCACCATGGA
Organism: Lachnospiraceae bacterium; assembly: GCA_034086685.1. Classification (GTDB taxonomy): domain Bacteria; phylum Bacillota; class Clostridia; order Lachnospirales; family Lachnospiraceae; genus TWA4. The sequence goes on along the minus strand of JAXDZY010000017.1, from coordinate 13,439 downwards.
CTCTACCAGTTCTCCGGCTCCGGAAACGGAACAGCCGATTTTGGAAAAAAGAATCGATGAATTCAGAAAACCATAATAACCTGCACCCTCCACCAGAGAATCCCCGACAATGGCACAGCCATCAAACCACTGATTAAATACACTGATATCAGGATCCTCCATGGTCATGATCCGTTCCTGTTCATCTTCCCCGGCATCCACCGGCTGACTTTCATCCGGCTGGCTCTGGTCAGACTGATTCTGCTCAGACTGATTCTGACGATTATCACCCGGCTGACTTTGCTCCGTCCGGTCTGAGCTGACCGTAGATGAAAATTTAATATCCGGAGGTGTCTGATTCTCCATTACTTTCAGTTTCCGGACATTGGCTTCAATCACCTGATTTTCATCTGAATCCCATGCAGCACCCATCAGGGTATCATAAATAATCCAGCCCATAAAACCGATTAATATCAGTCCCATAATGATCCGGATTGTATCTTTTTTATTTCGAAATTGAATTACCACTTTATGTAAAACAACAATACACCGCTCCATCCTGCTCTCCCAAACACACTTTCTTCTTTAACCACACAAAATATATCACATTTTACTATAACGATTGTTTCAAATAGATTACATATTACCAACAGAATTGTAAAAATATATTCATAAAGCATGTCATATTTTGTTTTTCTATTAAGTTCCAGATCAGGGAAAACTTTTTTGACTATCGATTAATCACTTTCTCTTTCGTGAGCCGGAGAAAAAATCATATGGATAAAACATAACATTTACTTTGGCAAAAAACATGTTATAATACAGATGAGTAGGGTGCCATTTTCTGATTAGGAAACAATTATCTGAATCAGGGAGGTACAATGAGACATGAAAATTGAATGGTTTCAACATGAAGACAACTGGCAGGATGTAAAGAATGCCACCATGACAACAATCGGAAAAAATACAGGACGTTATCCGGATTCTCAGTGGAAGCTGCAGCTTCTCCGTTCGGAACATTCTCCCATTCGAAAGCTGAAATTCTGCTGGAAATGGAGCGATATTCCATACTGGGTTTCCGTACATTTTGTCCGCCACAAAATCGGTATTGAACATTTTGTAAAAACACAGCGTTCAGACAGAACCAGTATCTGCCGGGATGAACTGCCGCAGGGAACACTGGTCAGTCATGAATGTGAAGCAGATGCTCAGGCATTGATCAACATCAGCAGAAAACGTCTGTGCAGTTGTGCCAGTCCGGAGACCAGACTTGCCTGGCAGCTGGTAAAAAATAAAGTGGCCGAAACAGAACCGGAATTGGCCAATTGCATGGTGAAAGAATGTGTTTACCGCGGTTTTTGTCCCGAAATGTTCGGATGCGGATTTGATCAGACAGAGCAGTTTCGCCAGGAACTGAGAAAATACCGCAGCAAAACTCTGCAGTAAAAACGGCAGAATTAAAATTACAACCGATTGTCCGATATATGAAGGGAGAATTTATGCAGCACACCGGCATAACAGTTTATCGAAAAGTATACCCCACACCCATAGGTGCCATTGCAATTACAGCCAGTGAAACTGCAATCACCGGTATCTGTACCGCAGAAACATCAGCGGATGAGCAGACAACTGTCTGTATTGAAACCGGTTTGATGAAAAAAGCATATTCGGAATTGATGGAATATTTTTCAGGAGAACGCCATACCTTTGATCTTCCTCTCCACGTGGAAGGAACAGAGTTTCAGATACAGGTATGGAAAGCTTTGCAGGACATTCCATACGGAAAAACCTGCTCCTATAAAGACATTGCAATAAAAACAGGCAGGCCTTCGGCCTGCCGCGCAGTGGGGGGCGCATGCCATAACAATCCCATTCTCATCATGATTCCATGCCACCGGGTCATTGGCACCAACGGCGCTTTGACCGGATACGGCGGCGGAATTTCATTAAAGAAACTGCTGCTGGCACTGGAAAGCAGTGAGATATCTGAAATAACAGATCATACTTGATTCTCCTGTTCACAGATACCGCTTTCCCGGTATATTTTCCTCAATTTTACGGCAACTTTGTCAAAATCGCGTTTTGCAGCCATCCGTCTCCCCTGAGCGGTGAGATCCGGCACACTGCCCGATACAATTCTATCCGTAATATCCATGAATTCATCTACAGACGTACCTTTATATACATCAACTCCATTCCACAGCCAATCGCTGTAAATAGGAATATCCCGCAGAACAACTGGAATCTGACAGGCCAGTGCTTCCAGAAGTACAATTCCCTCCGTCTCTTCCTTTGTAAGAAACAGAAAAACATCACTTCCGCAATAAGCTTCTCTCAATTCATCCCGATTGACATATCCCGGGAAATGAACATTCGCCGGTGCCTGACGAATCGCCCGACGAATCTTTGCAGGAATCAGATACAGATTGGTATAACCGAACCAGTAAAATTCCATCTGAGGCATCCGTTTTCCCATTTCTATAAAATCCAGAATTCCTTTTCTGTCAATATAGTGTCCTACAGATACAGCCACCTTTTTCTGAGCCGGGATCCTGTACCTGTTTCGAAATCGACGCCCTGCCTGCGCATCCGGCTTCCAGAATTTTGTATCGATCCCATTGGACAGACTGTAAACCGGCCTTCGAATTTTATAATTTTTACTTTCCAGCAGCTGTCTGGAATAATCGGTAGGAGTGATGATAATATCTCCGGTATTATAGCAACAGGTAATCCATTTCTTAAACAGAGGAGCCGCCAGATTGGCACCTGTAAATGAATTTCTGAAATCCTCCATGGTAGAATGAGCATAATATACCACTCTTCTGCCCTGCCGTCGGGCACGAAGACTCATAAGCAGAGAACCCGGGAAAATTGTATTGATATGTACCACATCGAACGATTCATGTTTATCCTCTGTCTCTTCCCAGCTCAAAAGCTCCAGAAGTTTTTTCTGATGCCGGACAGCCTCTCCCACACCGCTTTTCGTTACGATTTTCTGATCACCGGTATACAATAATGTTTTCATCGCTTTCACCTCTCACCAGTTTTTATTCTTTCCTCAACAAAATTCCACACTAACTCAGCAGGGCTGTTCCGAAATGAAACAGAGTTGTAAGTCCAAAGCTGTATGCTGCAATTGCCAGCGGCTTTCCCAGCAGGATAATTGCTGTAAATTTATGCAGGGTCATTTTTGTGGTACCTGCCAGATAACACAGAAAATCATCCGGTGCAACAGGGAGGAAAATTGCCAGTGCAAACATTCTGTCAAAATGCCTGCTGTCCGTCCATTTCATATATTTTTCACGAATCTGCTCGCTGAACATTTTCTGCAGTAAAGGTCGTCCGTAGCATTTTGCAATAAGAAAAGCAGCCACTGATCCCATACATATTCCAATGTAATTGTAGAGAAATCCCTGATATGCGCCATAAATCAACACACCTCCCAGACACCCGATACCACCGGGTAAAACCGGGAAAACAACCTGCACCGCCTGAAAAATCACAAAAACCAGTGCTCCTGCCATACCAAATCCGGCAATAAACTGCTTCAGCGATTCCGCATCATAAAAAATCCCGGCCTTCAGTCCGTACACAATAAAAGCTCCCATTGCTGCCAGGCACAACACCGTCAGTATACAGGACATTTTTTTCATAGGAATCTCCTTTCAATAATCCGCACTCTTCATAAACCCGCTCCATACTCGCTGCAAACTGCTCTGCAGAGTAACATCTGAAAACTTTTTCTCTGGCATTCACTGAAAACCGATACCTCAGCTCCTGATTTTCCGGTGCCAGGATTTTCTGCAGTTTTTCCGAAAAATCAATGTGATCTTCATACTGCCATCCGTTTACATCATCCTCGATAACACCTTCCAGACATTTATCTTTCCTGCAGAGTGCCGGAAGACCATTAGCCAGAGCTTCCACATAAGTCAGCCCCTGTGTCTCGCTGGTGGAAGCACTGACAAATACATCTCCCACCTGATAATATCTGTAAATCTCATCCGGAGCTATCATCCCTGTGAAAATCACCTGTTCTCCAAGCCCGCAGTTATCAGCATATTCTTCCAGAACCGATCTGTATGGTCCGTCTCCCACGATCAGCAATCTGAAATTATCAGGCTTTTCCATGGAAACCATGGAAATGATTTCTTCCAGATTTTTTTCCCGGGCCAGACGCCCCACAAAAACAGCAACCCTTGCCCGGGCAGGTATACCCAGTTTCAAACGGAGGCTTATCCTGTCTTCTTCAGAAAGAACTTTACTATATTTACTCAGGTCAATCCCTGTGGGAATAACCCGTATCTCCTGATTTATGCCATAGCGTAAAAGAATCTGCCTTACCTTCTCTGTAGGCACAATGACACATCCGGTATGAGACAATACTTTTTTTGTAAATGTGGAAACTACTGCTTTCCCCCATTTTTTTACAGGAGAAAAATAATGGGTATAATCCTCATAGACTGTGTGATACGTGTGTACAATAGGAACATGCAGCTCCCGTGATATCTTATAGGCAATAAAAAATGTACTGAATTCACACTGTGTATGAATCACCTGAGGTCCCCATTGAATCAGTTTTTCAATTTCTTCACACCTCAGATCCACCGCCACCCGTGCCTGCGGATATATAATCCCCGCATTAAGAGAACCAATATAAGTTACATTCCCATCCGTATAGGATTCAGTTGTATAGGAAAGGGTTAAAACCTTTACCTCATGTCCCAGTTTTTCCAGTTCCCGCTGCAGATTCATCACAGATGTAACTACACCATTTATAACAGGGGCATACCATTCTGTTGTAATCAATATCTTCATTTTTCCCTCTTCTGCTTTCCTGAAAATTCCTCTTTATGATCTTCTGTTTATTGAAACGAATCAGAAAAACATTTATCTTCAAAAATCTTTTATGGCAAGGCAAGAAAATAGTGCATTCTGAGCCACTGAACTTTTGCAGTCATCTCTTGTCTGGCTATAAATCCAGTATAGCCTGTATTTTTTAAATCAATTGGTAGATCAAATTAAATGGAAGTAAAAGTTTGATTAAGATTTGCTTAAAATTTGGAAGAATATAGAAGATACTGTAATTTCAATCAAAAATGGGCAGAAATGTTGATAACATAAAGGTTTTTCAATGATTGTTATGGATTGTAAAACAGTGTTTGCACATGCAGAATATGCAGTCAAAACCGTAGTCAGAATAACCACCATGCAGTCAGAAAACAGTCAGGGTTGCAGTCGGCAAACAGTCAAAATCAGGGAACCATATGGGAGACAGAAATCGCATATATAGTATTTTCATTTTTTAATATACAATATTTGGTATTTTTTCAGATAAAAGGTGTTGCATTTTTCTTGAAGACGTGGTATAGTTGTGTCAAATTTATAAGTAAGAGCGTCCAGAATGCCGATCTCCACAGAAGGTGCTGATTGGCATTTTTTTGTTTTTACGCATGAGTCAGAAGAGTTATTTATGAAAGTATAATTCTGATCAGGAGGGAAAGCATGTATACGGTTAATACAAATAAGATGGAACAGATAATGCGTAAGAGGCACTGGTGTGCCGCAGATATTGCAGCATTAACCAGTTTAGATCACAAAACTGTTCGTAGCGTTATGAAAGGAAAGCATTACAAAATTGCCCTAAACACTGCTGTAAAGCTTGCCAATGTACTGGAAATCCCGATCCAGGATTTTATCATTGAGGTTTAAGCATGAAAGAGCTGCGTTGTCCTGCATGCGGCAAGCTTCTCGGGAAAATATCCGGGAATGATTACAAAACACTGCTTCACTGCCGAAGATGTAAAAAAATATGGTTCTTTAAAAGCCGCAATCATAATCAAAAAACAATCGAATAAATCATAGAGCGCCCCTGAGTGCCAATATGACAACAATAAACTGTTTCGTATTGGTACTTTTTTATTGTTGTCATCCGAAAAGGAGTTGATAACAAATGTCTGATACGATTGACACCCTTGAAATAGAGGTCATATCATCTGCAGAACCGGCAATTAAATCCCTGCAGGATATGCAGAAACAGCTTCAAGGAATTGGAAACCAGATGAAGGGCGCCATGCCAAGCAGCAACGGTTTTACCGAAAGCCTGAAAAAAATGGGCGAAACTCTACAGGGAATTGGCGGAAAAATGACATCAGCTGGGAAAGCTTTGGCACCTTTATCCACAGCTTTAGCCGGAATTGGTACAGTATCCATCAAGACTGCTGCCGACTTTGAATCACAGATGAGCAAAGTACAGGCGATTTCAGGAGCTTCCGCAAGCGACATGGATAAATTGTCTGCATCCGCGAAAGAATGGGGTGCAAACAGCAAATTCAGTGCTACAGAAGCCGGACAGGCGTTTGAATACATGGGTATGGCCGGATGGAAAACCGATCAGATGCTTGCAGGTATTCCCGGTATTCTTAATCTTGCAGCAGCTTCCGGCGAGGATCTGGGGAAAACATCCGATATTGTAACGGATTCCCTGTCTGCATTTGGCCTGACTGCCTCTGATTCCGCTCACTTTGCGGATGTACTGGCAGCAGCTTCTACAAACGCAAATACGAATGTATCCATGCTGGGCAATTCATTCAAGTACTGCGCTCCTGTAGCCGGAGCATTAGGCTTCTCAGTGGAAGATACTACAGAAGCACTGGGACTCATGGCAAATTCAGGGGTCAAAGCCAGCTCTGCCGGTACTGCAATGCGTTCCCTGATGAATGCACTCACAAAAGACGTCAAGCTATCCGGCAGTGCATTTGGTGAGATGACCATAGCAACACAGAACTCAGACGGCACCATGCGAAGTCTAGGAGATATCCTTACAGACTTACGTGGAGCATTCGGACAGATGACAGAAGCAGAGAAAGCATCTGCTGCCCAAACGCTTGTAGGCAAAAACGCTATGTCCGGATTCCTTACCCTGATGAACGCCGCCCCTGCAGATATTGACAAGCTCAATTCTGCTATTGGAAATTGCGATGGGGTGGCAGCTGATATGGCGAATACCATGCAGGACAACTTGAATGGATCCATCACCTCGTTAAAATCCAAACTGGAAGCCGTAGAGATTGTCATAGGGGAAGCCCTCATGCCGATTGCCAAACAATTCGTGGATGGCCTGACATCGCTTGCAGACGGCTTTCTGGCACTTGACCCGGCAGTACAGACAACCATTACAGCATTCGGCGCAGTAGTAGCTGCTGCATCACCTGTATTACTGCTCGGCGGTAAAATCACAACGATGGTAGGGGAAACCATGACCGCATTTTCCGGGCTTGTCAGCGGAAGCGGTGCATTATCCAGTGCATTCACAGCTTTAACCGGCCCGATGGGGGTTGTCGTGGCTGCTGCTGCCGCATTTACTGCCGGTATGGCGGTTACTGCTGCTACAAACGAGGAAGTAAAGGCTGCTCTATCCGGTCTTGCAGACGGATTCAATAATACTCTCAGACCGGCAATTGAAACCCTGACCGGAACTGTATTATCCGACTTGCGGGCAGGATGGCAACGTGTCCATGAAATCCTGCAGCCCCTGAAAGACTTTGTTTCCGGTGTTTTTGCAAGCGCATGGACTGATATCCTGATTCCTGCCATGCAGGCTGTTATGGATGTTATTACAGGGCTTGTAGGCGTATTTCAGAACATATGGAGTAATATACTTGCACCGTTTGCCTCTTTCCTTGCTTCTGTCCTGGAACCGGCATTCGCTGTGCTGGCAGATGCTCTGCAGGTACTGTGGGACAATATCTTGGTTCCGGTTGCTGATTTCCTGATCAGCACGTTTTCCTCCGCATGGAAAGCGATTGAAACTGTCCTGAACAGCGTTGTAATTCCCGTTTTCAGCGAGTTAATCACAGAACTGCAGAATTTATGGGATAACGTATTAAAGCCGGTTGCAGACTGGATTACAGGCACATTCGGGCCGGTATTTGAAACAATAGCTACTGTGGTCGGTAATGTCATTGATAAAGCATCCAGCATTATCAGCGGAGCATTTAACACGATCTCGGGTATTGTGCAGCAGTTTGCAGGATTGTTCAATTCTTTCCTTGACACTGTAAAAACCGTCTGGGACGCTATCGGAAATGCCATTCAGGTTGCAATCATGTTCATCAAAGAAGTAATCACAGGGGCTTTTGAACTGATTACTGTGCCATTCCGTTTTATCTGGGAAAACTGTTCAGATACTATCATTTCCGTCTGGGAAACGATTAAAGAGGCAGTATCAACAGCAATTAATGCAGTAAGCTCGACAATCAGCACTGTCATGACGGCGATTAAGACCGCTTTCAGTACAGCATGGAATGCTATCAAAACGACTGTAACAACCGTAACAGGTGCTATATCCGGTACCGTGTCTAAAGTTTGGGGCAATATAAGCAATGCAACAACTACAACATGGAATTCTATCAAAACAGCGGTTTCAGGACCTGTAAATACAATCAAGACCACAGTTTCAACCGCCTTTAACAGCTTAAAATCAACGGCAACGACTACCTGGAACAACATCAAAAAAGGTATGGTAAGCCCGATTGAATCCGCGAAAACCAGCATCAAGAAAATTGTTGATACTGTAAAAGGTTTCTTCAATTTCACGTTCAAATGGCCCCATGTGTCATTACCTCATTTTGCAATCTCTCCGAGAGGATGGACTGCAGGTGACTTACTGAAAGGTCAGATTCCGAAACTGAGTATCGAATGGTACGCAAAAGGCGGTATCTTAAACGGCGCACAGATTTTCGGCATGATGGGCAATAAGTTACTCGGTGGTGGAGAAGCCGGTGCAGAAGCGGTTCTTCCTCTGAAAGAACTCTGGAAGCAGATGAAAGATATTTTCAATGACTTATTCCAGAAATACATGAATGAGGATGAATTGGAGCCGGCATTGAGGAATATTGCAGAAAACATTAAGTCCTCAATCAGTACCAAAACAACGATCACATTCTCAGGGCTGAAAGATACGGTAACAGATACTTCTCTGAAATCCATTATTGGACAGCTCATGGAGAAATGGCAGATTCCTGACCCGAGTGAGTGGGATATCCCGGATGTCGAGCAGATTCTTGAAACAGTAAAGAATTTCAAACTGCCGACAGTTCAGGAATTATCAGATACTTATAAAAATGTGGTCCTGCCGGAAATTCAGAGTTCCATGCAGATGGTTTCTGATGCAATCGGAAATTATGAACCGTCTAACAATACGGTGATTTCTGAAATCAGTTCTCAGACAACTACACTGATGGTGCCGGAAGATAAACAATCTGCAATTGACGATTATATAAAGTCTGCAATTGAGAAGATTTCCGGCATGATACAGGGATTCCAGATTCCGTCTATTGGCGAAATAAAAGCCTCTATCAGCTCTGCAATAGAAAAGATTAAGACGTACTTTAATGCGCCGGATTTCAGCGAAATTGTTGATTCTGTGAATAATTTACAGATTCCGACAGCAGAAGAGTTTATAAACACATTCAAAACTGTTGTTGTACCGGAATTTGAGAATATGGCGCAGACTGCGGTAAGCCTGATTGGAAGCTATGTACCGTCTGGCAGTCCGGCAGTTCCTGAAAGTTTCGACACCTATTATACAAGGACAACGCAAACCATCTACAATCATACTGAGAATTATGCCCAGCAATATGTATCCACATATTCAAACGAAAATGCAGAAGATATAATAGATCTGCTCAAGCCTGCAATCAAAGATATCATTACAGAAGTCCTTGCTGAACGTGATTTACGTCTGCAAACAGCAAATAACACTTCTAATTCTGATGATGCTAAACAAAATGTAAATATTAAACTGGATGTTAAACTGGAAGCAGATGAAAACGAGATATTCCGTATTGTGCAACGCAAAGCACAAGCATTTTATAACATGTACAATGCGAGTCCGTTTCCGGTAAAAACTTATTTTTAAGCAAAAGAAGAGAGTGATTGATTATATGACAGGAACAATGTTAAAGGTTGACGGAAAGCGTGTGAAAGACCCCTCTACTATGACATGGGGACTAAAAGATGTCACTTCTGGAGATACTGGCTACACTGAAGATGGAATTTATCACAAAACTGCAATCGCCACAAAGCGAAAACTTTCTTTGGGGTGGAATTTCCCCACCCCTGAAGAAACTGCTGCAATATTGCAGGCATTTAATCCTGTATATGTGGACGTTACATATTATGACGCTATGAGTGGACAGGAAGAAACACGTACTTTCTGGAGTGATGGAAAAAACGCTCCTGTAAAGATGTGGACTGCCGGAAAGAAACTTTACACCAGCATCACTATTAACCTTGAAGAACAATAGTCAATGGAGGAATAGAAAATGGATAAAAATTTTACAATTAATGGAACTGTTTATGCGGCAAAAAATCTTGATTTTGGCAATCTTATGTGTGATCTGGAAGACAGAGGGGTCAACATTATAGGACTCATGCAGGGTGGAAACAACTATATACTCTCTTTCTGCAGGGGATTGATTTCAGTTATCACCGGGCTTTCAACCAAAGATTCCGGCAAACTTCTCGCCAAACATCTTGCCAGTGGCGGAGAACTGACAGAAATGACAGGAATTATCGGGGAACTGATGGCTGAGGATGGTTTTGGAGCAGCAGGACAGGCAGAGAGTGAATCTGATATAGAAGCTGAATAATACATACTGTTAATGGGGAGGAGAGAGTTATTTGCTCAATTATATCTATATTCCCGACATCTAAAAAAATACTATGTATTTTCTGAATATTTAACAATAGAAAGCGGTGCAAATAATGGCAACAAGAAAAAATAATCCTGCGTCAATAGAAAACAGTATTTCCAATTCATCTGAAAATAAAGCGGAACTTGCCAGCAAAACCATGAAAAACTGCATGATATTCTACGAAAAAGGCAGAGAACGTGTAAAAAGTACCAGTGAGCTGCAGGAAAGAATAATATGGTTTTTTCAAAAATGTGCAGAGAGCGGCCAGTTTCCGACTGTTGAAAAGATGTGTACTGCAATCGGAATTCCCCGCAAAACAGTGTGGGAATGGACTTCCGGGAGAAATGGAAGCAGTTTAGTCCAGGACACAGATTTGTCTGCAGGTGAAATCGTACAGCTGGCAAAAGATGTGCTTGCCTCATGTGATTCGGAACTTGTCATGCAAAACCAAATCTATCCGGCTACATGGATATTTCGTGCGAAAAATTTTTATGGCATGTCTGATAAACAGGAGATTACCATTGAACCACAGAAACCACTTGGGCGAACGATGAGCATGGAAGAACTGCGGGCATCCGTCCCCGAACTGCTGGAATCAGACCTTGCCGATGAATGTTTAGAGTTCTCCTAATGGGAATTCTGAACAAAATTACTCATCAAAATGGGGTATCATCTGATACCCCTGATTTTATGCGTTTTCTGCTGTCAATTCCAGCTCAATCTCACGCTTATATTTGTAAAATGTCATTTTTGAAATTCCTGCCAGCTTCCAGGTTTCCTCATTATCCAGAGTTCCGCCAAATGATTTATTATGTTCCTGGATGATTTTTTTTGCTTGAATGGATTTTTTAGTGGTTAATACTGCCCCCTGCTTCTGTCCTATCTGCTTACCGTTCCTTTTAGCCGTCTCAATGCCCTCTTTGGTACGCTGGTGCAGGTCGTCCACTTCTTTCTGCGCCTGTTCAAATGCGAGCCTTATCTGTTCCCTTGCCAGCTCCATTAAATATTGGTTGATTCCGGTCAAAATCAAATCAACTTTATCTCCAGTCAAGCTAATCTGATTCTGGAGAGCCTTTTTATAAGTATCAGTGTCAATATGATGCTCCTTCAGAAATACAAGATTTACTCCACGCTGATACAGATCCATATACAGTTTTATTCCGTCGTCTGCATTTCTGGACATACGCGAAACAGAATCAAATACGATTGTATCCCCTTCACGCACCTGTTTATACAATGCATTCCACTTAGTACGCCCTTCTATTTTTGTTCCGGTAAACGCTTCCTGTCTGATATCTGCATCTGGATATTGTGCCAAAATATTTCTTACCTGTCTTTCAATTGACTGCTGCTTTCTGCTGATCCTGCAATAACCATATACCTTACACATATCTCAATCTCCTCTTTGTATTTCTTCTGACGTTCGTTATTTTTGATACTCATATTATGCCATAAAAAGAGCTTAAAAGTCAATACTTTTATTACTTTTTATTTATACATTAAATTTATTACTTTGTGGCATGACTGTATGCTTTATAATGTATGGTTCAATATGTTATATGGCATGATACATTATTTTATATACAATGATGCACTATTAAGATTATACATTTAGTTTTGTCGCTATTTGAAATAATCGTAAAAATTCTTGCATAACACAAGTCAATTTGTTACAATAACTGACAGGAAAGGCAATGTATTTACATAAGCGGTTAGCCTCTTTGTTTACGAAGGGGGCGATTTTTGTTCTGACTGCCCCCAATCGGTAGAAAGGGGGGCTGTGATATGTCGTTGATGGAAATGATTTCATTAATCGGCCTGCTGGTATCAGTGGCCGGCGCTGCATATAAACTCGGCTATGACAATGGCCGAAACAGTAAAAAGAAGACAAAAAAATAACCGCTCTCATGTTGGCAGCATAAGCGGTTATTTTTTATAACTTATTTGCAAGGCTAACTGCTGTAAAGCATTGCCTTTCTTTGAATTCATTCTACATTCTTCCGACCGGAAAGTCAATACCCTGTGCGGGGATCCGGCGCAGAATTTGACGGGGGAGGGGTGTACAGGAATGCTTGCCCCCAGCGAGTGACCCCTTTTTTGTACCCCGAAAATAAAAAGCCCCTCCAAAAATCCGCGAAAATCAAAAAGGCCATAGTTCCACTGGTGAGAACTACAGCCCCTTACAATATTTGCACTTTATACCGCCTTTGCGTCTACGATCTACCAATCAAGGCCGTTTTCTTCGTAGACACCTTTTAAAAATTCTTCCACATCTTCGAGCTGCCACAGATGGTCACGACCACTATTATAGCTTCCAGGTTCTCCGCATCCTGTTACCTCATTTATAACAAGATATCCCGTAGAACGATCTGGAGCAACCGGATACCCTTCACAAAATATGTGCTGAAATCCATGATGAATAGAATATCCTGCTGCTTTTGCTCTTTTTCTAAGTGTCTGAATTGTATATGACATAATAATACCTCTCTTTCAATTATCAAAATTATTAAAAAATATCAAATATCCAGTGGTATATATTCTGTCGTGTATTGTAGTGTACTGTTCTGTGCTTTTACGGCCGGTATCGCTTGTGCGTTATTGCAATTTTATTATATAACTTACTCAACTTTCCCACCGGCAAAGCCGGTATAAATGCTTGATTACTCAAACAAAAATCAGTATTAAATTGATGTCTTGACATGAAAAAGGCACCAACCTTTGGTATAATTGAATCGCCAAAAACAAAACAACCGAAAGAGG
>JAXDZY010000130.1:0-9455 GCA_034086685.1 Lachnospiraceae bacterium | reverse complement strand
GGAGATATATGGGCTGGAACGGGAACTGGACGAAAAAGGGACTATGGCACTATACCTAAGTTAGTGCGACAGCCCCATTTTATCCAGAGGTTAATAAATACCACAATTTGGTAAAGTATGTTGCAATTATATGTCTTTTATGTTATAGTAACATAAATGGAATAGACTATACGATACATAAAGAAAGGAGGGCGTAATAATATGAAGACAGCGGACACAATCAATGCTGTTTGCTCTGAACTTGGCATCACAAAAGCGGAGCTTGCAAAAAGAATGGGGATGCATCCATCCTCTTTATATAGAAAGCTTGCCAGAGAAAGCATGACTTTGGAAGAGTTTCAGCATTGCCTTGATGTATTGGGGGTAAAGATCGAGTTTAACCTTCAGTATCCGGACGGTAAAGTCCGAAGTTCGCAGGCAAGTTATGAGATGCTTCTTGAAAGAATGGATTTGCTGGAAAAGGAATTGGGGGCAGAGAGGAAGGCAGCAGAGTTTCATAAAAAAACATTGAAGGATTTACGCACAGAACTGAACAGTGCAGTTGGATATACAGAGCTTGGCAGGAGACATGGATCCAGAGCAGAAGAATATCTGGAGAAGATTCAGATGGTTCTGACCAATGTGGAATTAACCATAGCTTATGCTCTTGGTGAATCGATGAATGATGAGCAGGGATTGGAAGAGTCTGCGAACATTGAAGCGTTAGTGGGAAAGAGAGTTCTCCTTGTAGATGACAATGAACTTAACCGTGAGATCATGAAGGAAGTTCTTGTATGTCACGGCCTGGTGGTTGAGGAAGCCGGTAATGGAAGCGAAGCTGTTGCTGCCGTGAAGGCAAATGAACCCGGCTACTATCATTTTATAGTGATGGATATTGAAATGTCAGTGATGGATGGGTATGAGGCCACGATCAGGATTCGAGAACTGCCGAATCGAATCCGGGCAAATATTCCCATTATTGCTCTTACAGCAAATGTGGTTCCTGAAAATCTGGAGAAAGCAGCAGCAGTGGGAATGGATGATTTCCTTGCAAAACCGACAAATTCAACTCGTTTGCTGAGAAGTCTGGCGAAGTTTCAGTGAGTATGGGATACCTGTAAGAAATGGAGATATACAGCGGCTATAAATCTTAATCTACAATGAAAGGAGGAATTGTTATTACATTTTTAGGCGTAGATATAACAACACATAATCACAGAGAAGAATATTTTGTCGAACTCGCAGAGCTCAAACTTAAAGATGCAGAGAGGCAGGCCAATGCCGGATATTCCATTACAGATGATACGTTGACACGGATATATCACATGATCGAAGATATGTTTTTCCTGGAAATGCTGAATTCCGAACAGTATCAGATGATAGCCGTACATTTTGAGAAATTCAGAATAGATACAATCAGGATAAAAGAAAAGAATGCAAAAAGATTTATAGTAGGTAAACTCAGAGTATAGGAAATTAATTTATGAATTTTACTCTTGACTCTTCCCTTCAGGGGAGCATGTAAAATCCTCCTTGAAGACTAAACAAGGAGGATTTTTTAATGAAGATACAGATCCCGGTGAAACTGCGGGAGTAATAAAGGATAATATAAAATCTGTGCGGTCTGCGGAGTGGGGATGGGACAAATCGGCTCACAGCAAAAAGAAGTATATTCTGGACTGGTATGATAAACAGATAAGATTACTCCGGTAAAAGAAATAGAACAGGTCCTGTCTGTAAGGCATATTATGATATTGAATAATGAAAACGGTGATTGATATGAATTGTAATTGCAGGCAGGAAAAGAAGGATCGGGGGCCTGAACCGTATACAGTTAATGTGAATCGGTCAGCCATGCGAAACCACAATTTTCGCACGGCTGTCTGGACAGGATGTCATCTGCAGATGACACTGATGTGTATTCCTCCACGCGGGGAAATCGGTCTTGAAATTCACCAGGATACAGATCAGTTTATCAGAATTGAAATGGGCAGAGCATCTGTCTGTATGGGAAAGAATAAAAATCAGCTGAGTTTTCGGAGAGATCTGTGCAGAGGAGATGGAATATTTGTTCCTGCAGGAATCTGGCATAATATTATTAATACGGGAACGGGCAGTTTGAAAGTATCTTCCATTTATGCGCCGCCTCATCATCCTGCAGGAACCGTGCATCATACAAAAGAGGATGCACAGCGGTAATCCACCGGCGTTTGTCCTGCGGTTCTTTGACTGCTATACAGCAGTGATTTCTCCGGCCATCTCGAAGCCTTTTTTCGCTGCTATTACAGCGATGATTTCATTGATTACGGCTGCTGCGGCTATGGTTCCCTTTACGATCACTGCCAGTTCAGGCTCCGAAGCAGCCAGTGATGCGCAGATGATTCCGGTAAATACCAGAGATACACCCGAGTGAGGGAGCAGAGTAAGTCCCAGATATTTCTGAACGGTTGCCGGCATTCCGGTGGCTCTGGCACCGATTCCGGCACCGAAATATTTGCCGCAGGCACGGGCTGCAATATAGATAAAGGTATGTAATCCGGCCCCCAGTATCAGATGATAATCCAGAGGTGCCCCCAGATCAACGATAGCGGTCAGCAGGCTGACAGCCAGAATCGGATGAAACCAGTCAACCAGCCGGTCAAGCTGTTCTTCCGGTATCATATTTGAAAATACAGCTGAAAATGAGACTCCCATGAGCATGTAATTTAAGGTGATGTTTGTAAATACTTTTGTATTGAAGAAAGTGCCGATCATGGCTGTCAGAGTAATACCTGCCAGAAGGATGACAAGAGTACCGGCTTTCCCGGGATTTTTTTTCAGAAGCAGTCCGGCAGCCAGTCCTGTCACGATTCCGATGCCCATGGGCAGGAAAATCATGATGGGAATCATGTACAGGGGAACCGTTCCGCCGGAAACAGCCCGGGCGATAAAGGAATTAACGGTAAAAAAGACTGCGATCGCCACAATATCGTCCAGTACGGCCATGGGAAGCAGTGTGTCTGTCACCGGACCACGGGTATGAAATTCCTGTACGATGGAAAGTGCAGGCGCAGGTGCGGTGGCAAGAGCGATCCCTCCGAAGGCGAATGCCAGATAAACCGGTACTCCGGCAATATGAAATACAATGGCAAACATCAGGGATACAAAGGCAAAGGTTCCCAGGGACTGGGTCAATGTGGTGATCATCAGTGCTTTTCCGTAGGAACGTATTTTTTTCCAGATGAGTTCCGTGCCCAGCATCAGACCGAAAGAGCACTGCATCCATGTGATGATCAGTTTATACCATAAAGAATCCATCACTTCCTGCGGCATCAGTCCCAGAGCATGTGGTCCGAAAATCATTCCCACTATCAGCCAGCCCAGAATGGAAGGCATTTTCACTTTGGTGATCAGTTTTCCGGCAAAAAAGGCCAGAATCAGTGTGCATATCCATCTTAATACATATAGAATCATGTTATCACTCCTTGAAAAATAGTTCTTTTATGATTTTGTCTGCCCTGCTGCAGCTGATTTTTCCGGTTCGCCGGTGTTCAGCACGCCATACAGAAAAATATCCAGCTGTCTGTGGCATCTTTCTTCATGTTCCCGAAGGATCTCCTCCGGAGACTGTGCACTGCGGCAGTCTGTTTTATAATGCATGTTGAAATAATCCATATACATCCGGAAATCATCCACCACCAGGTCAACACAAAGTCCCGGACGCAGCGGTTCGTTTTCCAGCAGGCGGGTAAGTACGGAAATATTCAGATTGTCAAAATCCCGGCGGAGCTGTGCGATTTCAGTTACGAGCCTGATGGGGGGATTGAAGGATGCGTCCACAAAAATCCCCAGATACTGCGGATTATCGGCAAAAAACTGCAGTCTGGCATCAAAGTAATCCTGCAGGCGTATGCGGGCTGTTCCCTGCAGCGCATCGGCAGCAGTCCGCAGGTAGGAAGTAACCTCCTGAAAACAGGTTTCCACGCACAGCAGATATAATTCATCCTTATCTTTGAAATGGTGGTAGATTATCCCCTTGGAAATCCCTTTTTTTGCCCATACTGTATTCAGAGAAGCTCCCTCATAGCCTTTCAGCGAAAATTCCTCCATGGCGGCATCCAGTATCCGCTGTTTTGACAAAGCACTTTTTTCCTCACGTTTCACGGCAGTCCTCCCATGTAAAATTCTATTGATTATACTCACGAATCAAATAACAAACCGATCGGTCTGTTTTGGAGTATATCATAAACAGACCGGTCGGTCAATAATCAGTCGGGTTGGAAAACATCTTTTCCTGTGTTATACTGAATTGGTATGAAATCTGATGAAAAGGTGATTATGATGAATAAAAGGGAGAAAATTTTTCAGAATATCATGGTGCTGACCGGTATTGCCGCGGCTGCAACTCTGTCAGGCAAAATTTTTGTCAGGCTGGGGTTTGCGGAAACCAATATTGTAGTCATGTATATTCTGGCGGTTTTGCTGGTGGCACGTTTTACACAGGGATATCAGTACGGTATTCTGTCAGCTGTGATTTCTCTGTTGTGCTTTAATTATTTTTTTACCGCACCTTATCATACATTGGCTGTGAATGATCCGGGATATTTGATTACTTTTTTTATTATGCTGATAACGTCATTTGTGACAAGTGCGCTGACAACAAAAGAAAAGCTTCTGACCAGGGAGGCCAACGAAAGAGGGAAAGAGAGCCAGATTCTCTATATGCTTTCCAGCAGGCTTTCTGATGCGGCGGATATGGAAGCTGTTTTAAAAATCGCAGTGGAAAGCATCAGCCGTCTGATGCAGGCCAATACGGGATGTATTTATCTGGGCAGGCAGGGTGAAGTGTTTTATCTCCAGCAGGTGGGTGAGGAACAGATTCACAGGGATGTGCCGGATCCGGAGAAGCTTCGCAGAAGGTTTTCCAATTTGCGGACGGAATATCTGGAGGATGAGGAAACCTGGTCCTATCCCGTGAATGGTCGTGAAAATCTGCTGGCTGTGGTGAAAATTGACAGGAAAGTGCCGGTGGAGGAACTGCTGGAGAAGAAAAAACTGCTTCATTCTATTATCGAGAATCTTTCCATGGCTATGGAAAGGATTGAAGTGACGGTGGAGAGAATACATGACCGGGAAAATATGGAACGCGAACGGGAACGGGCCAATCTGCTGAGAGCTATTTCCCATGATCTGCGGACACCCCTGTCGGGTATAATGGGTACGTCTGAAATGCTTATGGATATGACAGCTCAGGATGACCCTCGGCAGAAACTGCTTCGGGGAATCTATCAGGATGCGGACTGGCTGAAATCACTGGTAGAGAATATTTTGAGTCTCACCCGTCTTCAGGATGGAAAGATTCTGGTACATAAGGAGATGGAGGCCATTGAAGAGATCATTGGCTGTGCGGTGGCTCATATGGAGCGAAGCTATCCGGACCGGGAGATTCAGGTGGAGACACCACAGGAGTTTCGGCTTGTTCCCATGGATGCAAAATTGATCGAGCAGGTAATTGTAAATCTTCTGGACAATGCCGTTAAACATACCGCATCCCGGGAGGAGATTGCCGTTTCTGCAGCATATACGGAAAAAAATATATCGGTGACTGTCAGAGACGGAGGGGAAGGAATACCCGACGATGATGTTCCCAACCTGTTTCAGATATTTTATACTTCAAAAACGCGTTCCTCTGATGTCAGAAGAGGAATCGGTCTGGGACTTACCATATGTGAAACTGTTATAAAGGCACATGGAGGAACTATCACAGGCCGCAACCGTACGGATGCAAAGGGTGCGGAGTTTGTTTTTACACTGCCGCTTGAGGAAGGAGAAAATTCAGAAGACGATGTTTAAAGAGACGATACTGGTTATAGAAGATGATGTGCAGATTCAGAATTTCATGGTGTACACACTGGAAAATGCGGGATTTGCGGTGGAAAGTGCCGTTAATGGAAAAGCTGGCATCGATTGCATGATCCGTAAAAATGCGGATCTGATCCTTCTGGATCTGGGATTGCCGGATATGGATGGAATGGATGTACTCCATAAAATAAGAAAATGGTCGGAAGTACCGATTATTATTGTTTCAGCAAGAGATCAGGATAAAGAAAAAGCAGCCGCTCTGGATGACGGAGCAGATGACTATCTGACAAAGCCTTTTTCGGCCACGGAGCTTATGGCAAGAATCCGTGTGGCTTTGAGACATTATTACCGGATGAATCATGCAGCTGAGGAGAAAAAGCCGGATGATACGGTTTATGTCAACGGAGGGCTGAAGATGGATAATGGTGCCCATGTGATGTATAAGGATGGAAATGAAATCCATCTGACACCCATGGAATATAATCTGATGCTTCTGTTTATGCAGAATCCCGGCAAGGTTTTGACTTATCATACCATACTGAGAAAGCTATGGGGGGAAGGATACGGAGAAGATACACAGGTACTTCGTTCCGTCATGGCTTCCACCAGGAGAAAAATCGAGGCTAATCCTGCAAAACCGGAATATATTGAGACGGAAATCGGTATCGGCTACCGGATGCGGGAGCATTAGAATGCCGCACAGACAATGGATGCAGTGCAGACTGGCTAGAACAACAGTCGGCACTGCATCTTTTATTATGAATTCTGCCGAACTATTACGTCGTTCTCACAACATTTTTACACGGTTAATTCTCATTTACAGGTTTCTCACATGAAGGAGAAATTCTCACAGCATTTTCACAGGCTGTACGGTGATTTCCACACTGTAATCACAGCAAAGCAGTTATACTTCAGGTACATTAAATAAGGAGGCAGACATGATGGAAATCAGAATGATAAGCAGATGTAAGGAACTGATCGACAGTCATGAATATACAGCCTGTGAACAGGAAATCGGAAAATCCATGGCGGAAAATCCTTATTCAGCTGTTTTGCACAATCTAATGGGAATTCTGATGGAAAAAAGGAAAAACCACGTTATGGCCATGAAGCATTTCCGGGCGGCTTACGCACTGGATCCCACATATATTCCTGCCCGATACAACATGGAACAGTTTGGCAGTATGTGCCCGTCAGGAAAATATGCTTATACAGAGGAAGATTGTCCGGTACAGAATGATTCTCAGTTTGAGATTGTTTATGATAAACACCATATAGGACATCTTGTGAGAAAATAGGAGGATATGATGATGGAAGGAAAAAATGATTACACGGTGATTGCCGGATGCGGCCGTCTCGGGGCAAGCATTGCCGGAAAATTATCTGATGAGAAAAAAGATGTTATGGTTCTTGACTGTGATAAAACAGCATTTCGAAAGCTGCCCTGTTCCTATGGTGGATTGACCATGGCGGCCAGTGCAACGGATCTGGAACGGCTGACAGCAGCAGAACTTAATAAGGCCACGGCGTTTATTGCAGTGACCGATTATGATTGTGTGAATATCTGTGCAGCACAGATTGCAAAAAAAGTCTTCCGGATCCCGAAGGTGGTTGCCCGGATCTATGATGAAGAAAAAATCGATCTGGTGAAAGACATGGGAATCGACACTATCTGCCCTTCGGAGCTGTCGGAGAAGGAAATATCCAACTATGAGGTGATACGAGAATTATCGAGGGAGATGTGCTGCTGATAATTACATCAGACAAGAGTAAACTGGAACAGATCAGGGAGATGACGGGAAATGATGCATCGTAAAGGAGTTCCCGTGATGGGGAAAATGATGATTCTGGAGGCATTCATACTGCTGGTGCCTTTGCTGGTACTTCCATTTTACCCTGAGGAAGCAGGACTTTCATGGAAATTTATCCTTCCGGCTGTCATCGGTATGGCACTGGGCCTTCTGGGCTGCCAGGGAAAGAAACGAAGGCTCAGTACCAACCGGCTTGTGGTTTGTGTATGGCTGTATGGTTTTATACTGGCGGCTGTTCCTTTCCTGTTGTATGGAAATGTAACACCGGTGCAGGCACTTTTTGAATCGGTGAGTGGTTTTACCACCACAGGGCTTTCAGTGCTTAATGTGGAAACCGCACCGCATATTTTCCTGTTTTACAGAGGTTTTCTGCAGTATGTGGGCGGTCTGGGGGTTGTATTAATGATGCTTCTGTTTGTACAGGAGGAGGATTCCGTACAGCTGTACCAGGCGGAAGGACATCCCGACAGGCTGATGCCCAACATCGGCAAAACGGCAAAGGTCATCGGTATGATGTACGGATTTTTCCTGCTGGTGGGCACTTTACTGTATACACTGTTCGGCATGCCGTTTTTTGACAGCCTTGTCCAGGATGACCTCTTCAGTTTCTGATCATCGGAGTAAGGGTGAATACTGTTCCAGCAAAGATTCAGTTTATCAGATTCAAAATTGTCACTGCAGAAAGCCGGCCGGGTGTGATAAAATGGCAATTCAGGAAGTCTTTCCCGGCTGTTTACCAGTCCATTATCGTTATCAACGCGAAGCCATCCGTCAGAATCCCAGATGACCGGAACCATGAAAGTTTCCCGGCCGAGATTGAAATGAGCTCCTTCGTAGGGACGGACTGCCGGCAGAACCATCCACCATTCATTATTTTGAGTCTGTACCAGATCAGCGTGTCCGGTAACTGAAATTTCATGTTCCAGAGAAAGATGACGGTGAGAAACAACAGGATTTCTGGGACAGATTTCATAATCGCCGTCGATGGTTTTGCAGCGGGCCATCATAACACTGTGATTGGTAAAGGTACCTCCCTCGGCTACAATCAGATAATAATAACCATCATGATAATAGATGTGAGGTGCTTCGATCCATTTGCTTCCTGTTTTTGCACCATTCCAGATAACTTTGTGTCTTCCTTTAAACTGCAGTGTTTCAGGATTCAGTTCGCACAGATAGATTCCGTGGTGTCCCTCATATAAAGGACGTTTATGAATATAATTTCCCATATACCGGATCCGTCCGTCCTGGTCAAAATAAAGGCTGGAATCGATACCATCGGCGTTTTTGATAAAATGTGCCCTGCTCCAGGGACCGGCAGGATTTTTTGCTGTTATGATGTAATTATCCCTGCGTGCTTCCCGTCCTTCGGAAACGAAAGTGTTGATGATATAAAAAGTTCCTTCATGATAACGGATGGTTGGAGCCCACAGCCCCAGGGAGGTTTCACAGTTTTTATAATCCAGCTGTTCGGGATCTGAGATGCCGTGTCCGATCTGTTCCCAGTGAACCAGATCTTTACTGTGAAAAATCGGAAGTCCGGGGAAATAAACAAAGGAAGATGTAACCATATAATAGTCACTGCCAACTCTGCAGATGGAAGGATCCGGGTAAAAACCGGATAACAGAGGGTTGCTGAAGGTATTGTTTTTCATGTTGTGCTCCTTTCTCGTTTTGAGTTGATTAGGCATTTGCGAAACGCCAAAACCCGCATAAATACGGGAAATTTTTTGTTCCAAAATAAAACAACTCCTCACTGATTTATGGTAAAATTGAGTTATCCAGAAACAATTGACCATATCCATCAATAAGGAGTTGTGTTTA
>JAXDZY010000111.1:0-31352 GCA_034086685.1 Lachnospiraceae bacterium | reverse complement strand
TCCCAGTGAGGGCTCTCTTAATGCCAGAACTACATTTTTGCCGAGTTTTGCAAGAGCATCGCCAACACCAACAGTGGTAGTTGTCTTGCCTTCGCCTGCGGGAGTCGGGTTGATCGCTGTTGTAAGGATCAGTTTTGCCTTTTTGCCGCTGCCCGGTTTTGTATCCATCAGGTTGTAGTCAACTTTGGCTTTGTACTTGCCGTACAGTTCGATATCGTCTTCGCTAAGACCAATTTTAGCTGCTACCTCGCGAATGTGAATCGGTGTTGCTTCCTGAGCGATCTCAATGTCAGATTTGAATCCCATAAAAAAGTACCTCCTCATAAATAAATTAATGCTGTATACTAATAATCATGCCGCACATAAACACCATACAACGTGATTATTCAGGTTCTGTCCCATGTCCAAAACAGACATCAAAAAAATGTCTATTGAAAATTTGTAAAAAATGTATCTTCGTGACAATTTCAGCGATCTGTTTTGTGCATCTGCAAAAGATGGACAAATCTTTAACAATATAATATTACAAAACGCTTAAAAAATCAATATATATTTTCACCATATTATTCATTTTTACCAACGAAAAACTTTGTTTATTTTTCATGTTTTTTGAGTATAATTACAGCATATTTTTGGTACTTCCATACGTATCATAGTAATGCCACAGTTTGTTATGGATAATTCAACCAGAATTTAGAGCAATATCCTAATTGCTTTTTTTGCATATTTGTTATATACTTAGTTAGATTTCAGGCAAAGTAGAATTGTATGCGTAGTGTTTCCGGAACGGGGAGATGTCCGGAAAACGAATGTTTTGCAGCTTCAGCCCCAAACAGGCCGTTTCCAGATTTCAGCTGTATTTATATCCGCGATATGCAGTTCGCATCCCGTTGCTTTAGCAATTATATCTGCTTGATTTTTTCTTTATTTACATATGTTAAGGATACTGTCAGAATCGATATAACTGCTAATCTTGTAAACCGGGGTTTTGGCACCCGGTTTTTTTTTGCAATGGCTTCCCTTCTCCTGAATTTCTCTATAGTGTTTTTATTTCGAGGAGGAACGAATATGATTGACAAACCCAAGGTTGAACAGGCAGTCCGCATGCTTCTGGAAGGCATCGGCGAAGACCCTGACCGTGAAGGACTGGTCGGAACACCCGACCGCATTGCCAGAATGTGTGAAGAACTTTTTTCCGGCACAGATGAAGCTGCCCAGAAGGCACTTTCCGTTACTTTTAACTGTACTAATGATGACCTCGTACTGGAAAAAGATATCCAGTTCTATTCTTTATGTGAACATCATCTGCTTCCTTTTTACGGCAAGGCTCATATTGCTTACCTTCCCAGCGGAAAAGTTGCCGGTCTGAGCAAGCTGGCAAGAGCTGTGGAAGCCTATGCAAGACGTGCACAGATTCAGGAACAGCTGACCGAACAGATTGCCAACGCCATGATGACTTATCTTAAACCCCGCGGAGTTATGGTTGTCGTGGAGGCTGAACATATGTGTATGACCATGCGCGGTATTAAAAAGCCCGGTACAAAAACCATGACTTATGTATGCCGCGGTGAATTCAAGGATGACCCTGTACTGTGTGACCGTGTATTACGCATGATCGGCATGTAAGGTGATTCCCATGGAACGCCCTGAAAAGATCAGGAATCATCCTGTTTTTATCGAAGAGATGGATCGGATTGCCCGTATGGAACGGGAACGCAGATACTGCGGACATGGCATGCAGCATCTTCTCGATGTGGCACGTACCAGCTGGATTCTTGTGCTGGAGAATCATTATCCTCTTTCAAAGGATGTGGTATACGCAGCTGCCCTTCTGCATGACATCGGCAAAGGAATGCAGTACG
Organism: Lachnospiraceae bacterium; assembly: GCA_034086685.1. Taxonomy (GTDB): domain Bacteria; phylum Bacillota; class Clostridia; order Lachnospirales; family Lachnospiraceae; genus TWA4. The sequence continues at coordinate 29,490 of JAXDZY010000111.1, read as the reverse complement.
AATACGGTACGCCCCACCATCTGGCCAGCGCCGAACTTGCACAACCAATTCTAAAGGACTGCGGATACACCGCTGAAGAGATCGATGAGATTCTGTATGCGATCCGCCTTCATCGCAAACCCAGTGAGGATGAAGCACCTTTAGTCCGGATTCTGTACACAGCCGATAAAAAAACCAGGCTGTGTTTCGCGTGTCAGGCACAGGATGACTGCAACTGGCCGCCGGAAAAGAAAAATCTCCGGCTGATGTACTGATATATGAATTTCTTCAGCAGATTCCGGAACACAGAAAACCTGCCGGAATCTGCTGTCTTGCATTTACATAATGAGAGGTATTTTGACATGAAAATCGGAACAAAAGAATTTGATTTAAAAAATCACTGCTATATTATGGGAATTCTGAATGTAACACCCGACTCTTTTTCCGACGGCGGCAAATGGAACAATATGGATGCCGCTCTGAAACATACGGAACAGATGATCGCAGAAGGATGTGATATTCTGGATATCGGCGGGGAATCCACCCGCCCCGGCTACACACTGCTTTCCGATGAGGAAGAAATCAGCCGTGTTTTACCGGTCATCGAAGCTGTAAAAAGCCGTTTTGATATCCCCATTTCCCTGGATACCTACAAAAGCAGCGTTGCAAAAGCCGGTCTTAAAGCAGGAGTTGATCTGATCAACGATATCTGGGGCTGCAAATATGATCCCGGGATGGCTTCCGTTATTGCAAAAGCCGGTGTACCCTGCTGTCTGATGCATAACAGAAAAGAAGCTGTTTACAATGATTACCTGAACGATGTGCTGGATGATCTGCGCGAGTGCGTACGTATTGCCAAAGCTGCCGGAGTTGCCGATGACAAAATCATCCTGGATCCCGGCCTTGGCTTTGGTAAAACCTATGAAAACAACATGGAGCTGATGAACCATGTGGAAATCCTGCAGCAGCTGGGATATCCGGTGCTGCTGGGCACCTCCAGAAAATCCATGATCGGACTGACGCTTGATCTGCCCGCCGCCGAACGTGTGGAAGGAACGATTGCCACCACCGTTATGGGTGTTATGAAAGGATGCTGCATTGTCCGTGTTCATGATGTGAAAGAAAACAAACGTGCCGTTGCCATGACAGAAAAGCTTCTGCAATTCTAACAGGAGGTCTTTATGGACGAAATCAGAATTACCGGTCTTACCGTCTTTGCAAACCATGGTGTTTATAAAGAAGAAGCTGTTCTGGGGCAGAAATTTATGGTTTCGGCAGTGATGGAAACCGATATCCGCAAACCCGGTCTCACCGATTCTCTGGACAACACCATCAATTACGGGGAAGTGAGCCAGGAAATCACACGATTTCTCACAGAAAACCGTTTTCAGCTGATTGAAGCCTGCGCAGAACAGCTGGCAGAGCATCTTCTGTTTAAATATCCGCTGATCAGGCGGATTACGCTGGAAATCAAAAAGCCCTGGGCTCCGGTACATCTTCCGCTTGATACGGTTTCCGTTAAGATCACCCGCGGATGGCATACAGCTTTTATCGCTCTGGGTTCCAATATGGGAGATAAGGATGCCCATCTGCTTTTTGGTGTAGATGAACTGAAAAAGATAAAACAGATTCAGGTGGAAAAGGTTTCTTCCTTTATCCGAACAGAACCCTACGGTTATACGGATCAGGATGTTTTCCTGAACGGAGCCTGCATGATCCGCACAACTCTGACACCTGAAGAGCTTCTTGATGTATGTCAGCATATTGAAGCAGAGGCAAAACGTGTCCGGAAAATCCACTGGGGGCCCCGTACGCTGGATCTGGATGTTCTGTTCTATGATCAGGAAATTATCGCCACAGAACGTCTCAATGTTCCTCACCCCGATATGGCAAACCGCGACTTTGTTCTGAAGCCCATGGCAGAGCTGGCCCCCTGGTGGGGACATCCGGTTACACATAAAACCATGCAGCAGATGTTAAATGAACTTCAGCAGCAAAACGGAAACTGACAGCTGCAGCAGACAATATCATATCTGTCCGGAACTATTCAGCATATTTTTTCAGATTCCGGATCCGGAAAAACTGCCCTCCGGCATGAAACACTGTACGTTTCACAGCCGAAGGGCAAGTTTTTATAAATATTCATATTTTATTCGGAAACAGCCCGAAACCACAATCGGATTCCGAAAAGCTACAGATTCTGAAAAGCTTCCATCAGACGGGGAATCATCTGTTTTTTACGTGAAATTACGCCCGGCAGATCTGCAGTACCCGGTTTTCCATCTCCCGGAAGTTCTCCCAGATTAAATCCGCAGCTCAAAAGCTGTCCCGCATTCTCACCGCAGTAAAGCACTTCAGAAGATTCCTTCATGATATTGGTGAGCATAAAGAAAATCATCTCGCATTTCTGTTCTTCACGGAAATTCTCTACCTCTGCCATCATCTTCATTTTTGCTCCCTCAAGTTCTTCCGCGCTCATGGAACTGATCTGTCCTACGGCAAAATCAATATCACCGGACTTGAACTTCTTGAAATCCATGGTAAAAATCTCATGTGCGGAACGGTTGGCCAGATCACTGCCTGCAGCAAACATATTGCTGGCATATCCTTCGATATCCGTAATTTCCGCAATCTTTGCAAGAGACTCTGCCACCCGCCTGTCAACTGCGGTACAGGTAGGAGAACGGAAAGCCAGCGTATCCGACAAAATAGCAGATAACAAAAGACCCGCAATCGGTTTGGGTATCTCCACACCATTTTCCATATACATCTGATAAACAATTGTAGCGGTACATCCCACCGGCTGATTTCTGAAATAAACCGGCCCGGCAGTCTCAATATTACCAATCCGGTGATGATCAATGATCTCCAGAATTTCCGCATCCGCAAGACCGGGAACAGCCTGACTCTTCTCATTGTGATCCACCAGAATCACCTGTCTTTTCTGAGCAGACAGCAGATTACGGCGGGAAATCATCCCTGCATACTGCCCCAGTTCATCCAGCACAGGGAAATAACGGTGCCTTTTCTCTGCCATGGTCACTTTCACATCGTCCAGAAAGTCATTATAGGTGAAACTGTCGATGGGGCCCCTCATCATAAAGTAGCCCACCGGAATACTCTGGTTCATGAGACGGGCCAGAGTATAGGTATCGTAATCCGACTCAATAACCTTGCAGCCTCTGTCATTGGCGATTTTCCTGATGGTAAGGGATGCCTGTGCTCCGTTGGATATAATAATGCAGGCTGCCTTCATCTCAATGGCACAAAGCTGTGATTCATAACGGTTGCCCAGCAGTACCACATCACCTTCATCAATATACTGTTCCATTACATCCGGATTGGCTGCGGCAATCAGCACCTTGCCGCCCTCAACACATTCCGTGGGGTCACCCACCACCATTTTACCGTTTACGGTTTCCAGAATATTCTGATAGGGGGTATGAGCTTTACCAACAATTTCCGCATCATAAATATCCATGTAGGAACGGGTAATATCACCCATGGACAACACACCGATCATCCTGGTTCCTTCTTCCAGAACAGCAAGACAGACAACCTTATGTTCATGCATATATTCCCATGCTTTTTTCATGGATACATTCTCTGTCAGACCATCCAGCTGCTTGATCTCAATATCCTTTACACGCTGACGGACATCATCAAGATAAACCGGTGCTTCCACACCAAAATAATCCAGAACATACTGCGTCTCCGGATTCACTGCACCCGCACGGCTTGCCTGATAACGATTGCCGGTCAGGTTCTCTTTTAAATTCGCATAAGCAATCGCCGAACAGATGGAATCCGTATCCGGATTCATATGTCCCACAACCGAAACTGCCCTTTTTGAAGTCATATTTACAATCTCCTCACGTTCCCAAAATAATAGATACCGGACAGACGGAATAAGGGGCCGTCTGCCCCCGGGTTATTTCTATTATCAGTCAGTGCAGAAATTTTGTCAATAAGTTATATAGTTAAATGTTTTTACTTTTCAAGTTCATGACGCAGCTTGAGAAGCGCAGCCTTTTCAATTCTGCTGATATAGCTGCGGCTCACCTGCATCTTTTCCGCAATTTCTCTCTGCGTATATTCTTTATTACCTCCAAGCCCGTAACGCATACATAACACCTGTTGTTCCCGTTCTTTCAGACAGGAAGAAAACGCCGGCCCCAGTTTCTTCAGATTCTGTTTAACAATCAGCAGCTCCAGAGCATCCCGTCCATTGGTTTCCATAATATCGCACAGATTAATTTCATTACCTTCACGATCTGTCCCGATGGGTTCAAAAAGGGAAACCTCCCGGCTTCGTTTCTTATCACTGCGCAGCTGCATGAGAATTTCATTTTCTATGCACCGTGCGGCATACGTAGCCAGTCGGCTTCCCTTTTTATAATTGTATGTGTCGATTGCTTTGATGAGTCCGACAGTTCCGATGGATATCAGATCATCCGGTTCTCTGGCTGTTGCGGTGTATTTCCGGGCTATATGTGCCACCAGACGCATGTTGTGTTCAATCAGCTGTCTGCGTGCCTGTTTATCACCGACAGCCGCTTTCCTGATATAATCCTCTTCCTCACCGGCAGAAAAAGGCTTTTTAAATGAAATCAGAGTAATGCCACCTTTACAGCCGTTTATTATATTGTATGCAGAGGACAAAAAGTGAGTGCCGGATTATTTTACAAAAATAAAGTCCATCTCTTTCTTATAGTTTTCAATCAGTTTTTTATCCGTGATCCGGAACATAAGACGCAATTCATAATATATCTGCGGAAACCATTCTTCCTGTACGGAACTGCCTTCCTTTTTTTCAATTCTGTCTTCAATACAGAACATATCCCCGGCCATATTTTCCATCATCTTCTGGATATTGCGTATTCCCAGTCCCATACTTTCCATGGCGGTTTCTTCCGGTGATTCCGGTGCGGCCTTTTTATTGCGGATCGTCAATGTCAGAACCTGCACCTTCGTTCCCGCCGAATGGACCAGTGCATCTTCCTGATGCAGAGTAATCCTGACCGGTTCCTGCCGGTCCGCATATTTGCGGATATTGGAACATACATTACCCGCAATCCTGCTCATATAAGCGCTGCAGAAAAGAACATTCCGATCAGGCACATTGATATTCTCCTGTACCGTAAAATGATTTTTTTCCAGCACAGTGGATATTTCTGAAACAAATTCATATAAAAGCTCCGGTGCGGGCGCCTGTTCCAGTTCACAATTCATCTCACGATCCAGGCGAAAATAGGCAAACAGATCATCCATCATCACCTTTATGCAGCTGGCTTTTTCATATGCTTTATCCACATAGCTCTGGCGTATACTCTGATCCGCATTGTTCTGTTCCTTCAGAAAATCCAGATACATCATCAGAGCTGTCAGGGGTGTTCTCATATCATGTGACATCTCTGCCACCAGATCATTCTGATCTTTCTGTATTTTTTCTATGGTCAGCATTTTATCAGTAAATGAATAACGCATATTCTCCATGCTTTCTGCCAGATTCGTGATCTCGTCACGTCCTCTGATCGTTATGGAACGGGATAATTCTCCAGCTTCTACCGCCTGAACTTCCTGATTCAGCAAATTGATATATCTGAATCTGTAATATGTATATCCAAAAAATACCGCCAGAAAAACAACAACAATACAGATAATACTCGCAACCAGAAGATATCTATAATAGACTGCATTCTGTCCCTGCGCAGAATGCCGATCCAGTGAACAGCACTGATCAATCACTTTTCTTCCGACTATATTGATCACCAGACCTGCAGATACACAGATAATCAGATCCGCCAGTACAAACAGAGTGAACTGTATGGACAAACATCCATGTTTTTCTTTCACCGGTTTACCTTTCCAGCTCTTTTGCAGCATCTGCCATAATATCCATAATGGCAAGGCGCTGGGGACATACGCTTTCACATTGCCCGCACTGTACACAATCCGAAGGTTTGCCCGAGCCTTCCTTTACTGTCATACCGAAACTTCTTCCAATCGAATCATTATATCCATATACCCTGCAGGTATTCAGATATTTGATCATATCCGGAATCCTGATATTCCGGGTACATCCCTCCACACAGTAACGGCATGCGGTGCACGCAACTGTGGGAATCTGATTCAGTTTCTCCGTCACCTGATCAATCAGCCTGCTCTCCTCTTCAGTCAGCGGCTCAAAATACTTCATGGTAGCAATATTATCCTTCGTCTGTTCTTCATCGGACATGCCGCTCAATACGGTCAGAAGTCCTTCATGTGAAGCCACAAAACGTAATGCCCATGATGCATATGACGCTTCCGGACGTGCCTTTTTAAGACCGCTTCCCACATCTTCTCTGAGAACTGCCAGATTGCCTCCTTTCACCGGTTCCATGACAATAACCGGTTTGCCATGCTTTCTGGCAACTTCATACACACCGCGGGACTGCACTTTTTCGTTCTCCCAGTCTGCATAATTGATCTGCAGCTGCACAAATTCCACCTCGGGATATTTTGTCAGCAGATCATCCAGCATCTGCGGTGTATCATGGAAAGAAAATCCGGCATGGCGGATCAGCCCCTGTGCCTTTTTCTCCTGAAGCCACCGGAAACAGTCATATTTTTCATAAATATCAATATTCTCCTGGCTGATGGCATGAAGCAGATAAAAATCAAAATAACCGGCGCCGGTACGCTCCAGCTGAGTCTGAAATAACCGGTCACGATCCTCACTGCATTTCATCTCCCATGCAGGCAGTTTCGTTGCAAGGCAGTACTTTTCTCTGGGATAACGCGAGGTCAGCAGCTGTTTCACCGCACACTCGGAATCTCCTCCATCGTATACATAAGCTGTATCAAAATAATAAAAACCATTTTCCAGACATTCATCGACCATACGACTGGCTGTCTCAATATCAATCTTCCCATCTTTTTTCGGAAGACGCATCAGGCCGAATCCCAGTTTCGGAACATCATACAGATTATCAATTTTCATTTATTACACCCTTTCTCAGCATTTAAGTCGTCACATCATAATTCAGACCTGCATACTATCATACCATAAAACTGCTGTTACTTCCAGTAAAGGTTTTTCTGCAATTCTACACATAATGCCCCCAGTTACCATTTCGGCTCTTGCAGTTATCTGAAAATAGTGTAAAATATATGCAGTACATACTGAAACTATTTTGCAGGAGGAATTATCATGGTAAAAGAAAATCTCAAGGAAGTTGAATCCCGCGTTCAGGCCGCCTGCGACCGGGCCGGCCGCCCCAGGGAAGATGTTCTGCTGATCGCCGTCAGCAAAACAAAACCTGTGGAAATGATCCGGGAAATCATGGAAACCGGTGTTAAAGATTTTGGCGAGAATAAAGTACAGGAGATGTGCAATAAAATAGAAGAGATCAAAGAACCCCTGAACTGGCATCTGATCGGCCATCTGCAGCGCAACAAAGTAAAATATATTGTAGATAAAGCCTGTCTGATCCATTCCGTTGATTCTCTCCGTCTGGCAGAAGAGATCCAGAAGGAAGCTGTTAAAAAGGGAGTATCCAAAGTTCCGGTTCTTATTGAAGTCAACATGGCACAGGAGGAATCCAAAGATGGGATTTCCTCTTCTGAAACAGAAGAACTGGTACGTAAAATCGCAGAACTTCCCAATCTTCAGATCCGCGGGCTGATGACCATTGCGCCTTTTGTAGACGATCCCGAAGAAAACCGGGTACATTTCCGTGCCATGCGCGCACTCAGAGATCAGTTGAAGGCAATGAATATCCCCGGAGTGGACATGTCCGAGCTTTCCATGGGAATGACCAATGATTTTGAAGTGGCAATTGAAGAAGGCGCAACCATGATCCGTGTGGGAACTGCCATCTTCGGAGAACGCAATTACGCCATCTGATCGGAAACAGGGATTTTTTTCCGCTTGACAGTAAATAAAAGTCATGCTATCATAACAAATACGGCAGATGCTGTCATGCTTCTGCATCTGCCATGATACCAGGGCTTGTACTGGTTTCGACGGGGATTTCGAAGTCTGAGCAGCCATTCGCAGACCGTGACTGCGTATCAAAACGGAATTAAAAATAAACGCTGAAGATAATTTAGCATACGCTGCCTAATGGCAGCTGTCGGCCTCAGAGTGCTCACCATTTGAGTTACCGGCATCGTAATCGGTGAGGGACTTCTGTTCCAAAGCTTTGAGGAGCAGAAAGCAATGATGAAGCTACTGAAGCTTCCAGCCTGTTTCCGGGCGTGAGGCAGAGGGAATGTTAAAACGGAAACTGTAATGGGAGACACTTGGATGGACAGGTTTTCGGACGCGGGTTCGATTCCCGCCAGGTCCAGCGGCTGATATCAGCCGGACCCTTTCCGGGTACCTGATGACAGGTAAAAAAGTAACAGTTCACGCTGAACTGTTACTTTTTTTTACTCATTTCTGTTTTCTGAATCTATTCCAGATTCAATTCTTTCCCCAGGAAATATACGGTAATTGCATAATAGATTGCCGCTGTAACAAGGCTCTGTGCAATTGCCAGAATCATAAAACCGAAAAATTCACTTCCAAACTCCAGAAGAGAGAGATTTGCTGTCAGGAAAGTGACAATAATGTTAATAAGCACAAATGCTGCTGCGGACATCAGTACTTTATGCTTTTTCGCCATCTGACCGATGGATATGGACGCAAAATAAATCAACGGTGATGTAAACAGTGTGATTATTCCACAGATAACCGACAATACCACTGAGCCCGCATTCAGGCCGATCTCATATTGGATCTGATACCAGACAGACTGTAATGCAAACTGTATGGTCACGTCATTATTGATCTCATGCAAAGCACCGGTGGACAGCAGAATCAGAAAAACAGATACTGCAAAGATAATCCAGGTAAAAAGGCGCCACACGGCACTGCCAAGCAGCTTGCTCAGAATATGCTGCCATGGTTTTACCGGCAGGGTCATGGTCAGATAAGCTTCCTCCGTAACAAACTTCCGGTAAAAATAATAGACTACGATCAGACCGCTGAACAGAACAAGAGCTATGATAGCCAGTACAAAAACAAACGTAATAATGCCAAACAGAAGACTGAACAGATCATTATCCAGAAGGCTGCTGTTAAGACCGATAACCATAAGAATGGAGAATGCAGCCGTAATCCCCGCATAAATCAGATACACCGGCAGATAAAATCTCCCCAGCTCCTTAAAATCATATTTGAATAGCTTTCCTAACATCTGAACACCTCCCTGAACAGCGCATCTACCGATCTGCCCTCTTTTTCCCGGATCACATCAACCGGAGCGAACAGTTCAATCCTGCCCTCTTTTATAAAAATCGCATCATCCAGAATCTGCTCAATATCTGCGATCAGATGCGTGGAAATCAGAATAGTCGATTCCGGGTTATAATTGGAAATGATCGTTCTGATAATGTATTCTCTGGCCGCCGGATCCACACCCGCAATCGGCTCATCCAGCACATACAGTTTCGCATTTCTGCTCATAACCAGAATCAGCTGCATCTTCTCCAGCGTACCCCTGGACATGGACTTTAACGTCATGCGGCTGTCAATCTGCAGATCCTTCAGCATGCTCTCCGCCTTATTCCTGTCAAAATCCTCATAAAAATCTTCAAAAAAATCAAGAACCTGATATACCTTCTGATGTCTGTTCAGATAATTTCTGTCCGGCAGATAGGATATAAGCCCATGGGTAACCGCGCCCGGCTTCTGTCCCTGGATATAGATTTCACCCTTCGTAGGTGTAAGCAGACCGTTTATCATCTTGATCAGAGTAGTCTTACCACTCCCATTGGGGCCCAGCAGGCCGATAATCCTGCCGCTTCCCATGGTCAGTGTAAGATTGCTGACAGCTTCCACCTTACCAAACCTTTTGGTCAGATTCCTGCATTCAAGCAATACGCTCATCCTGTTATCCTCCTGAAATATTGTAAATTACATACATCCATACATCTAATCCTGCTTTTCTGTCATCCGCGAAGGAACAGCCTGCGCTGCAGAACCTTCCTCCCGGAGTACCCGCAGGATCAGCGCTTCCAGTTCATCCGGTCCATATCCCAGCTCGTCCATGCGCTTCACAAAAGACAGTACCTGCTTCCTGGCCATCTGATACCTCAGGTTCTCCAGAAGCTGTACATCCTCAGTCACAAAACGACCGGCAGTTCTCTGGCTGTAAACAATCCCGCTCTCCTCCAGCAGAAGCAGCGCCCTCTGCATGGTATTGGGATTCACACCGGCCTCCATCGCCAGGTCCCGAACAGCCGGAAGTCTGCCTCCCCGAGGATAACTTCCCTTAATAATACGCTTCCGCACCATCTCAGCCGCCTGCTGGTAAATCGGCAGCCCCGACTCAAACTCCCACGCCATCTCATCACCCTTTCAGCCATGTATTATTGTACTAATTAAATAATACAATAAACCACCCAAACTGTCAACAAAAACGTCAAAAAAGACGTTTGAAACAGAAACAGCAGGAGGAACGATACAAATCCTTACGGGAACATCTTCAGTTCCCGTAAGGATTTGTATCGCTCCTCCTGCGTCGCATGAATTTCACCACCTGCCGGGAAAAACACTGACCTGCTCCCGGCGTCACCTGTATAAAGCAGCTGCCCGGCAATCCGGAAAACTACTTCAAAAATCCGTTGACGATCTCTTCTTCTGCTTCTTTTTCCGTCAGTCCGAGAGTCATTAACTTAATAATCTGCTCTCCGGCAATCTTGCCGATGGCAGCCTCATGAATCAGACTCGCTTCCAGATGATTGGCAGTAATCTCAGGAACTGCTCTTACACTTGCGTCATCCATGATAATGGCATCGCATTCTGTGTGACCGGCACATTTGTTATTACCGTTTACATGGGAAATAAACAGCTGACGTGACTGTTCCTTGGCAACAGAACGTGATGTTACATGCGTACTGGAATTTTCCCCGTCCAGATCAACCGTGAAATCAGTTTCAGCAAACTGCTTTCCATGCGTCATAATAGACTCTTTGATGATCAGAGTCGCTCCGTCACCCAGTTTCGCCTTTGTTACACGTTTTGTGGAATCAATTCCGCGGATCTGCACAGTCTCCATCTCCATATAACTGTTCTCACCCAGTTCACAGATGGTAACGGGGTTCATCACATTCTCTCCCATGCCATCGCCCTTGCCATAGTGCTTCTCCACATATTTCAGGCGCGCATTTTTACCCAGATGAAATGAATGGATTCCTTCATGGCTGGTGGTCTTGCTGCCGTCATTGTGAATACCGCAGCCCGCAACGATTGTAATATCGCAGTCATCTCCGATAAAGAAATCATTGTATACCAGATCATGAAGTCCGGTCTGGCTTAAAAGCACCGGGATATGAACGCTTTCTTTCTTTGTACCTGGTTTGACAATGATGTCAATACCGGGCTTATCCTCCTTGGGAACAATATCAATATTCGCAGAAGAATTTCTGCCTTCTGCCTTACCGTTTATTCTAAGATTATATGCACCTGCAGGAATCTCGTGCAGACCTGCAACCTGCTCCAGCAGGTTCATCTGAATTGCATCCATGAAAAACTCTCCTTTATCTTAACTGTTTATTATCACTGAACAATCTTCCTGCAGACACTGCCGCCGCACAGCAGATCGGGAAGTACTTCCTCTCTGCCGCCCACAGCCTTGACCTCTCCGTCTGCAAGCATGATAATCTTGTCTGCAATATTAAGAATTCTTTCCTGATGAGAAATAATCAGGATGGAACCGTTGATTTTTTCATACATATTCTCAAAAACCTTAATCAGGTTATTGAAGCTCCAAAGGTCAATGCCTGCTTCCGGTTCATCAAAAACTGAGAGTTTCGTGCTTCTGGCAAGAATCATGGCGATCTCAATACGCTTTAATTCTCCGCCTGATAAACTGGCATTCACTTCACGGTTAATATAATCTCTTGCACAAAGCCCCACTTCAGCCAGATACTCACATGCATCTGCCACAGACAGCTTTGTTCCTGCCGCCAGAGTGATCAGATTCTTTACTGTCAGTCCTTTAAAGCGGACCGGCTGCTGAAATGCATAGCTGATTCCCATCTTTGCTCTGTCTGTAATGCTTGTCTCTGTAATATCCACTCCATCAAACAGAATCCGGCCTTCTGTAGGAGCAATAATACCTGCGATCATCTTCGCAAGTGTGGATTTACCGCTGCCGTTGGGACCGGTAATTGCGATAAAACGCTCATCAACTTTCAGATTTATGTGTTTTAAGATATCTTTGCGTACGCCATTGTCTTCTACGCTGTAAGATATGTCCCGTAACTCTAACATAAGGATCCCCTCTCCAGTTTTATTTCATAAGGTATGCAACATAAAAGCACCAGTTTAGTATACCTTTTTTATGCAGTTTCGTCAACTATTTCCTACGGGAAACAGGGGAAATATAATAAATGAACAAGAAAGAGCATCAGAACAGCTTCAAAAGCTCATCGATCAGACCGGAAGCAGCATCTTCCTTTGACATGATGGGAAGCTCTTTGACAGAATCCCGTGTAATAAGGGTCAGAATATTGGTATCTGTTCCAAAACCGGCGCCTGACTGTTTCAGATTGTTTGCTGCAATCATATCCACATGCTTTTTCTCCAGTTTTTTCCGTGAATTTTCCAGCATATTGTTTGTTTCCATGGAAAAGCCGCACAGAATCTGGCCGGGGCGCCTGTGACTGCCCAGATAACCCAGAATATCATCAGTCCGCTCCAGTTCAATGGACATATCCCCATCCTTTTTCTTGATTTTCTCATCTGATGTAAAACGGGGACGGTAATCGGCAACAGCTGCTGCCTTGATAATGAGATCCTGCTCCGGCGCATTTTCTGTCACAGCTTCAAACATATCCCGGGCAGACACCACCGGTATCACTTTAACGAAAGGCGGAGGTTCGATTCCGGTTCTGCCGGATACCAGAGTAACCTCTGCTCCGCGGAGCATACAGACTCTGGCAACAGCATATCCCATCTTACCGGTGGAATGGTTGCTGATATAGCGGACCGGATCGATTTTTTCCTGAGTCGGTCCTGCGGTTACCAGTACCTTTTTCCCTTTCATATCTTTTTTCATGGCAATTTCCCGGAGAATATACTGGTAAAGCAGCTCCGGCTCCGGCATTTTCCCGGCTCCCGTATCCCCGCAGGCCAGATAACCGGTGGCAGGCTCGATTACTTCATATCCGAATCTGCGCAGACGTTCCAGGTTGTCCTGCACAATGGGATTTTCATACATATTCACATTCATGGCCGGTGAAATGATCTTTTTGCACCGGCATGCCATGATGGTGGTGGTCAGCATGTCATCCGCAATTCCGCAGGCCAGTTTGCCGATTACATTGGCGGAGGCCGGTGCAATCATCACCACCTGGGCCTGCTTTGCCAGCGATACATGTTCCACACTGAACTGGAAATTCCGGTCAAATGTATCAATCAGGCACTTATTGCCGGTCAGTGTCTCGAATGTAATCGGATTAATAAAATTCACAGCATTCCTGGTCATCAGAACATGTACATCGCAATGCTGCTTTTTCAGCATACTGGCCAGACCTGCAATTTTATATGCGGCAATACTTCCTGTTACAGCCAGCAGAACACATTTCCCCTTTAACATGACCGGCCTCCCTGATTATTATCTGCATTTTTATCGTAAAGTATCTTCAGACCCTTCAGCAGAAGTCCGTCATCATGTATGATCTCTCTTTTACAGTGAGGAATCAGTACCCTGGCCAGACCTCCTGTTGCAATCACTTTTGCAGGGTAGCCCAGTTCCTCCTCGATACGGTCGATCAGTCCGTCCAGACAAGCTGCATTGCCGAAGATCACACCGCTTTTCATACAGTCGATGGTATTTTTACCAATGCATTTTCTGGGTGCCTCAAGACTGATGCGCGGCAGCTGTGCCGTGCGGGAAACCAGTGAATCCACAGACACACGCACTCCGGGAAGAATCATGCCGCCGATATAATTGCGGCTGCGGTCCACAACAGAAATGGTTGTTGCCGTACCCACATCAATAATGATGGCCGGCGCACCGTAAACCTTCACAGCTGCCACCGCATCCACAATCAGGTCGGAGCCCACCTGACGGGGATTATCCATCAGGATATTCAGGCCGGTCTTCAGCCCCGGTCCCACCACATAGGGACGGCACCCCACGATCTTCTCCACTGCTATTCGAATCACATTGACCAGCTGGGGCACAACCGAAGAAATGATCGCCCCCTCAATCTGATCCACATTGATATTGTACAGTTCCAGAACCGTTTTGAATCCGATTGCATATTCCAGTTCCGTTTTCGAAGCATCTGTAGACAGCCTCTCCACAAAATATATCTTTTCATCATCCACACAGCCAATTACAATGTTGGTATTGCCCATGTCTATTGCCATAATCATAGTCAGTTCCTCCCCTGCAAAACAGGTTTTTTATTTAGGTATATCATTTCCTTTCGGAAAATGCAATGTTTCATAAATCATTGTTTCAATGTTCTCAGAGAAATCCATTCTCTGGTTTCTCCCACCTTCTGCACCGGACTCCGATTTCTGTACAGAAAACGCACCAGCGCGTAACAGTCGATCCAGATTTCATTATTTCCCTCTTTCTGGGATTCATCAAAAATCAGCTGAATTCCGAAATGCAGATGGGTCTCGTCGATATTATTGACATTTTCTTTCGAACTGTAGCCGGTGTGCCCCATATAGCCGATCACCTGACCTGCCGATACGGTATCGCCTTCTTTCAGGCCTTCGGCATAAGGATAATTCTGTCTCAGGTGCGCGTAATAATAATACCGTTTCTGATCGAAACTGCGGATTCCGATACGCCACCCTCCATACTGATTCCATCCCAGACATTCCACTATTCCCGATTCTACCGCAATAATCGGAGTTCCTGTCTGCCCCATCATATCATGACCCAGATGCGGACGATTATACCCATAGCTTCTGGATGCGCCGAAATCATCATAATCGCTGTAAGCAAATCCTCCCGCAACCGGAGAAAAAGCTTTCAGACCGTATCCTTCCCGCTCTGTTTCGTTTCCCGACTCATCCGACTCCAGAAACTCATAATCTCCCACATATTCTGCCAGTACAGCCCCATAAGCTTCTTTATAATAATTGAAATATTTCAGCCCGGACGATTCTTTTTCAACTGTCGTTTCTTTGTTTTCCAGCTTTAAAGCCAGTTCTCTGATGTTTTTTACCTCTGTTTTCCCGAAATTCCCTCCACTCCGGGCAGCGGTTACAGCCAGCAGATCGATCCAGTCCGCATCCTTTCCCTGCCCGTGAAGTTCAAGATCCGCCTCATATGCTGCACACAGTGCCTCATAGGATACATTGAAATCCACCCATTTGATATAATCCTTTTCTTCCTGCACATCTTCTGTTGCCGATTCCTCCGTCTGCAGCTTCTCATCAGAATTGCCGGTTCCCGTTTCCGACTCCTGAAGATTATTCTTCTCTTCTGCATTTCCTCCTGCAGCAATCCGATCTGTATCCACATGATCTGCAGCATTGTCAGTTCCGGCACTTTCATACTCCACATAATTTTTTTTCAGAAAAATGCCTCCCGCCATGCAAAGCACAGCAGCAAGCAGAAGAATCCGATATGCTTTCCCGTTCACAGCAGGGTCTCCTTAAAACGATTGCCGGACCGCCGGGACGCACAGCTTCCGCCATGACCCGCCCCTGCAGTCCTGTACCATAATATATGCGATTCCCCGTCAATGGATTCGATATGTTTTGATTCCCTTGCAGTCCACTGCTGTCACATGCCCGTCCTCTTCCAGTCGTCTGAAAAACTGATCCGTATCCTGACATCCCCTGGATGCCAGAAATCCCCGGATCTCAAACTGATTCATGGGATGTCTTCGGCAGATACTGATACAGGCCTCATAATCATCTTCAATTTCACTGGTAAAACTGCCTGTTGTCAGCATATCAATGGAAATTGCACCCATAAGCTCACATGCCCGCCGGATGGCCTCATGAGAAGCCGGCGCAATCTCTGCCTCTGCAGGAGGACGTACCGGTGTATTGATATAAATGCGGTCTGTACGGATTTTTTCCACTGTCCGGGCAAAAGCCTGCAGAGATTCCTCATCTGTATTCATGCCATCTACCAGCATGATTTCCAGCCATAATTCTCCCCTGTATTCCCTGGAAAAAGTAATCAGGCCTTCCAGACCTTCTTCAAAATCAAGTCTCCCGTAAGGCCTGTCGATCCGGTGGTACATCCCGGCATTGACCGCATCAAGAGAAGGCAGCACAATATCCGCTTCCATCAATTCCCGACGAACCTGAGGATCATAGAGAAGAGCACCGTTCGTAATCACTGTAACAGGCTTATCCGTCAGCTTTTTCAACCCCTTCAGCAGCTCACCCAGCCGTGAATACAGAGTCGGTTCACCTTCGCCCACCACGGAAACCACATCATAAGCATCCGTATCAGCCGTGTAGCGGGCAAATTCCTCCAGAATCTCCTCCAGAGGGAAAAATTCCTGTCTTTTATTAGTCATGTGTCTGGTTCTTCCCAGCTGACAGTACACACATGTATGATTGCAGGTATTATCCAGAATCGGACTGATTCCCAGAGAACGTCCCAGCCGTCTGGATGGAACCGGCCCGAAAACATATTTTAATTCTTCCATCTTGAATACTCCTTTTCCCAAACTGTAAAACAACCTGAAAACAGCCCCATGAGCTGTTTCCCGTGCATCAGCCCCCATTGTATCATAAATAATGATTCTGCGCAGTATGTTTCCCTGCAAAATCACGACTCTTTCCCGCAGGATAAACCTTTCCCGAAATAATATCCGAAAAATATTTACAATGCCCCTTTGAAGATGTAAGATAGATTCATCATTATTTACAGAAAGAGGTGAGCAAGTTGCTGAAAAACACACTGCCGGAAAACAGACAGAGACGGATTCCATATCCGCTTGCTGCTTTTCTGATCATGATAACTGCTTTTCTGATTTTTTCTGTTCCTGTCCGGGCGGAGGAATCAAATGAAACAGCAGCTGAAATCGATCTGGAAGGAACACGTTATTATGACGAGGCTTTTAATGTCCTTGATATTGTCAACAAAAAGAGAACTGCCGAGGGACGGCAGAATCTTGTTATGGACAAAGCGCTGATGGAATGTGCCATGCAGCGCGCCGCAGAACTGGCCGTATATTATTCTCATACAAGGCCGGACGGAACGGACTGCTTTACGATCGCTAAGGAAAACCGGATCAGCTATTCTACTTTAGGAGAAAACATAGCCGCCGGGTATGTTTCCGCCGAAGATGTCATGGATGGCTGGATGAACTCGGAGGGTCATCGAAGCAATATTCTGGACAGGGATTTCAAACGAATCGGCATCGGAGTTTTTGTCCATGAGGGCATCGCCTACTGGGTTCAGCTTTTTGCGGACGGAACAGCCAACCAGGCTTCCCTGCCATCCAATGTTACAGGAATTGCTTCCGTAGACGTTATTCCCTCCTGCCTGGGAGAGGCATATCTGGAGATTGATCTGGAAAAAAAGGTAGGTAAAAAAGGAACTGCCGGCATGTACATTGCAAATGCCGGCTGGAGTTATGTTTCTTTTACTCCGGTTTCTGATGAAATCAGGTTTTCCAGTTCAAAAACCTCTGTTGTCACTGTGGATTCTTCAGGTGCTTTAAAAGCTGTGGGAGGCGGCAAGGCAGTCATTTCGGCATCCCTCGTGGATTTCCCTTCTGTTTCCGCTTCTGAAACAGTGGAAATCTCCCGAAAAAATGCCAGTATTTCCTTCTCTTCATCCAGTGTTACAAAAAGCTGCAGCAGTGCTGCCTTTACAATTACACCGGAGTATAACGGAAACGGTACCATTACATACAGCTCTTCTGACAGCAAAGTTGCAGAAGTGGACGAAACTACCGGAAAAGTAACCGTTAAAGGAGTCGGAACCGTTAAAATCACAGCAACCGCTTCCAGAACCTCCGTTTACAACAGTGCATCCGCAAAATACACCCTGAAGGTGAATCCTTCCACTCCAAAGCTCGGTAAAGTAACATCCGCCGGATATAATAAGGTGAAAATCACATGGAGCAAGGCAAAAGGAGCCGGAGGATATAACATTTACCAGAAATCAGACAACGGCTGGAAGCTGATCGATACTGTAAAAAGTGATGTAACCTCCTGCACACACAGCTCTCTGACCTGCGGCAAAACCTATACCTACACGGTAAAAGCCTTCAGAAAAATCAATGATACAACCTACAAAAGCGGTTATGACAAAAACGGTATCAGCGGCAAGCCTGTACCTGCTTCTCCTAAATTAAAGGATCTGACCAAAAAATCAGGTACCAGCCTGCAGCTGACCTGGGAAAAAGTATCCGGTGCATCCGGATACGTGGTTTACCGGAAAAACAGTTCCGGTAAATGGGAAAAGATCAAGACCATAACAAAACCCTCGATCCTTTCCTTTACAGACAAGGGATTGAAAAAAGGAACCAAATACACTTATACCGTAAAAGCCTACCGCACGGTGAATGAAAAGAAAGTATACGGAACCTATAATAAAAACGGCATCAGCAAAACACTGAAATAAAACACTGCCGTCCGGCTATTTCACAGCTCCTGTCCGGATAATAAATTTAACAGAGCCTTTGACTCCATTGGATAATCCGGTAAATGTCTGATAATCTCTGCCTGCATTTACAATGGCTTCCAGTCTGTCTGTCAGAGTATTCAGATCATCACCCAGCAGAGCTGCGATTTTCCTGATGCCTTCTTCATCGAACTGAACCATGCCGTCATTCAGTTCCACTGCGCCTTCCAGAAGTTCCACAACACCTTCGGTGAGTCTGTCGGAACCATCCTGAAGTTTCCCTGCACCTTCATTTAATGCAGCGGAATTGCCGGTGAGTTCATCGGAACCGGATTTCAGCCGGGAGGCGCCGTCATCCAGTGTATCTGCACCTTCTGCCAGTGTCCTGGCACCGCTGCCGGCCTGATCGATGCCTGTTTTCAGGGCACCTGCTCCGGAATCGATCTGCTCCACGCCCAAAACAAGTGCGTCTGCTCCGCTGCCGGCCTGGTCAATTCCGTCTTTCAGAGCTTTTGCTCCGCTGTCCACCTGATCAATTCCGGCTGCCAGAGAACCTGCACCGTTATCAATCGTTTCAACACCTTCAGATAATGTTCCTGCCTGACCGCCAAGCTGTGATAATCCGTTATCCACAGACTGAACACCATCTTTAAGCTGTGCGGTTCCCGCATACAGCTGCTGAATGCCCTGAGAAAGCCCATCTGCACCTGCCGACAAAGAAGCCACACCATTTTTCAGAGAATCCATCTGAGGCGAAAGTTCTTCATTTATGCCGTCTGCAGCTGCCTGAGCACCTGCTTTTGCACCGTTTGAGGCCGCATTCTGAAGCTGTTGGGTGATTGCGCTGATCAGAGCATCATAGGACTCATTATCCGGCGTGATACCGCATGCTTCCACCAGCTGTTTTGCAGAATCAGAGGATATCTGCTCCGATGCCGTTTCTCCGATACCGTTCAGCTGATCTTCACTTAAGGATACATTTCCCATACTGTCCACGGAGGATTTCAGATCATCCAGTCCGCCGGCCAGATTGGCAGCGCCCTGTACTGCTCCGTTTTCACCTTCATATCCCTGCATCAGACTGCCGGCTCCCGCCAGAACCGATGAAGAACCTTCTTTGAGCCCCTGTATTCCGTTAACAAGCAGCGGAACCTTTTCTCTGAGCTGACCGGTTCCTTCTGCCAGAGCAGACACTCCGGTTTTCAACTGACCGGTTCCGTCGGTCAGAGCAGAAGCTCCATCCGCCAGCTGTCCTGCTCCATCTGCCAGAACAGAAATTCCTGCTTTCAGCTGACCGGTTCCCTCTGCCAGAGCAGAAGCTCCGGTTCCCAGTGCAGCCATCCCTTCTGATAAGGAACCGGCCCCGCCTCTCAGCTGAGTTGTTCCTTTCTTCAGTGAAGAAATACCGTCTGCCAGCCGGCCTGCACCATCCGTGTATGCGGAAATGCCATTTGCCAGACTTCCTATGCCATCTTTAAATTCCCCTGTACTGGAATTCAGAGTCTCCACACCATCCTTTAACTGACCTGAACCGTCAACCAGCTGAGAAGATGCATCCGTCAGATCATCCACAGAATCAGAAGCTTCACTCAGATCCAGAGAATCCGTCAGATTCAGATCTGACAGCGCATCATTCAATGCCATGGTAACCGTCATATCCAGTTTAAAATCAACGGCGTCCGCAGTAATTTCCACATATTCGGGAATATTCAGTTCATTATCCTTACCGGATTTTTCTTCGTCTTTTCTGTCCCCCAATTCATCCAGCTTCAGGCTGTCGGACAGCCCCGGAAGCGCAATACCGACTACAATATCATTTTCTCCATCGGAAATCACTTTTCCATTGGTTACTTCCACATTTTTAAAATGGTCTGATGAAAGGATCGCACCGCTGACCACTGCAAAAGGAACAGTGATTTCTTCCTTTTTACCATTAACAGTTACTGTTTTCCGGGCCGTATTGGTATAATCAAACCGGATAGTGACTTTTCCACTTTTGCCCGCCAGATCTTCCGGCGCGATTTTCTTTCCGTCCAGATAATAAGTCAGTTTGACCCGGACGGGAAGTTCTTTGTCGGATGTTCCCTGATAATAAATGTCATTGCCGTCTGCCTGCCAGGTGATTTTTCCGTCTGTCCCTTCTGTCCATGTCTCATTGCCTTTGACATTTTCAATGTTTTTAAGATCCGTGATATCTTCAATAGTATCCCTGCCTTCGGAATTTTTCAGCCACTCACTGACAATCACCTGCTGTGCTGTTCCTGCTGCATCACTGATTACATAGACGGTTTCATCCTTACCGGTATCACTTCCTTCACCGGTTTTATTAAACACCTGGCTTTCCATGGCTTCTGTCAGTTTCTTCTCCATGGTTTCTTCCTGCACATCCTCAGTTTCCACAGCTTCTGTCTGTGCTGCCTGCGCCTTCTGATTGGATGCAGTACAGCCGGTAACGGTCACTGCCGCCAGCATCATTGCCATTGTCAACGCCATAATTTTATTAAAAACAGTTTTTTTACATCTTTTCATGAATTTTCCAAATTCCATACCTATTTCCTCCTCATTCCCCTGGTTGTAAAACAAATCAGTTTATCAAAAATCATCAGCATGGCAGGCAGTACCAGAATTACCGTAAACATACTGATAATCGCACCGCGTGCCATCAGTGTACACAGCGAACTGATCATATCAATATCCGAATACATCCCCACACCAAATGTAGCCGCAAAAAAGCTGAGAGCACTGACCACAATGGAATGAACCGATGCGCTGTGTGCCTGAAGGATTGCTTTCTGCCTGCCCAGTCCGCTGTTACGGCCCATTTTATAGCGGTTTGTCATGAGAATCGCATAGTCAACAGTGGATCCCAGCTGGATCGTACCGATTACAATTGATGCGATAAAAGGAAGCACCGTTCCCGTAAAGCATGGAATACCCATATTCAGGAATACGGCAAATTCAATGACAAATACCAGAATGGCCGGCAGGGATACAGAGCCGAATACCAGCAGGATAATGGCAAAAATAACACCGATGGATACAGAGCTTACCCTTGCAAAATCCTTATCCGTAATCGTAATAAGATCTTTTGTACAGGGTGCTTCGCCAATCAGCATGGCATCCGGATCATACTTTTTGACCACCTTCTCCAGAGCATCACACTGGTCATTTACCTCATCCGAAGCAACCGCATATTCCGAGGTAATCATTATCAGCTGGTATCTGTCTGTCTTAATGTCCGAAAGCAGATCATCGGGAATCATCTCCCGGGTAAAAGCAGGCCCCAGCAGAGAATCCACACCCAGAACCGCCTTTACGCCGTCCACATTTTTCATTTCCTTACACATGAGAGAGCCGTCATGGGCGGACAGACTGCTGTCAGCCAGAACAATATGAGTCGCTCCCATGTGAAATTTTTCATCCAGCCGGGCATTTGCCTGAATACTGGGCAGATAATCAGGCAGCGTGGAATCCAGGTTATAATAAACATCCGTATGGGTATAACCGTAAATGGCCGGAATCCACAGGATTACAAATACAGCTGCGATTGCCTTGTAATGTTTCGTAATAAATTCGGAAATATTAAACTCCGGCAGCAGGGAGCGGTGTTTTGTTTTCTCAATCGCTTTCCTGAACACAAGAATCATGGAGGGCAGAATCGTTACGCAGCAGATAACGCCCAGGACGACACCTTTCGCCATAACAATCCCTAGATCCATACCAAGCGTAAAGCTCATAAAACACAGGGCAATAAATCCGGCCACCGTTGTGATGCTGCTCCCGATAACCGAGGAAAATGTCAGCTCAATGGCATTTGCCATGGCCTCCTCATCAGAGCTGCACACCTGCTGTTCTTCTTCATAGCTGTGCCACAGGAAAATGGAATAATCCATGGTAACCCCCAGCTGAAGCACGGCTGCCAGTGCTTTTGTCACATAGGAAACCTGCCCCATGAAAATATTGCTTCCCAGATTATAGATGATGGCCATTCCGATGCTGAGCAGGAAAAACAGCGGAATAATATAGGAATCCATGGTAAACGCCAGCACAATTGAAGAAAGAATCACCGCAATCAATACATAGATAGGAGTCTCCTGATTCGCCAGGTCCCTGGTATCGGTAACGATGGCAGACATGCCGCTGACAAAACACTGTTTAGCGGACAGAGCCCTGATCTTTTCAATGGCCTCCATGGTCTCATCCGCAGACATGGTGGTATCAAACATGGCAACCATCAGCGTATCATCCCCATTGATGAATACCTCCTGCAGATTTTCCGGCAGAATTTCCACCGGTACAGAAAGATCCGCAATACTGTCGTACCAGATCACTCTTTTTACATGCTCTACTTCTGCAATCTGAGCTTTCAGAGCAGATACGTCCTTAAAATCCATTCCTTCCACCACCAGCATGGAAAATGCACCGGTTCCGAATTCTTTCTGCAGGATATCCTGTCCCTCCATGGTCTCAATATCATCCGGAAGATACGAAAGAATGTCGTAATTTACTCTGGTGTTCAGATAACCCCAGGCTGATGGAAATAACAGTACCAGGCCCAGAATCAGTATTACAACCCGGTATTTTACAATGCCTTTACTGAACTTCTTCATCATTTCATCCCTTTTCTACTTAATTTCAGACAGTCCGCCGCATTCAGGCGGACCGACAGGGCACTCACGCTGTTTCAGTTTAATAATATACTTTTTATCAGCAGCGTTAACAGAGTGCCAATATTCTTTATATCGTAGAAAAGTATAAAAAAAGAGACCGGAATTTTACATATCCAGTCCCTTTTTCCTGTCGGAATTTATACGACAAACCGCTTTAAATGTCTGTAATATCCGGCACATGTATCCGGTTGTTTCCCGTCCGTACACATCTTCCCTTTCCATACACGTTCCTGTCAATACATCATTTTAATACATCATTATGAAAGATCCGCCAGAATATCATCCAGCGAACGTCTGAGAATATCCTCATAGACCTGCGCCACTCCTTCCGGTGTGGTATCAATTCCATTCTGCAGCCAGGTCATAACAACAAATGTCATGGCACGTGCATAATACTCCGCAATCAGGTCAACAGTCATCCATCGATATCTTTTCTTCAGATTCTTTGCTCCTGCCGGACTGATACGCTCCTGCATATATTCCATCAGCAGCTTACGGATACACTGAATCACAATCTGCTCAAAAGAATTCTGCCCTTCCATACGGGTCAGCTTCTGATAAAACAGCTTCTCCTTCTCCACATTCTTGAAAATCAGTACAAAAGTCTCATCCACCATATCATTATCCAGCAGAGGCTTTGCAGGATTAATAATCTCCTGCCACAAAATCTGCTCGATCACCTCATACTTATCCTGAAAATGATTATAAAACGTGGTACGGATAACACCTGCCTTATCTGTAATCTCTTTTATCGTTATCTTATCAACGGGAGTGGTCATAACCAGTTCCTTAAAACTGTTGATCAGCTGCTTCTCCACCTCAGCTCTGGTATTTGCCATATATGTACCTGCTTTCTGTTCCGGCTCCGACTACAAAAAAGCCATTTTGTCATGGTTACTTTAACATTTCGGTGTCACTGTGTCAAGGGTGGGCTGTAACAACAATTTGTAAATTGTTTGAATTTTTTTTAAATAGTTGTTGACAAATCCCGTTTTCTCGTGTATAGTATGTAGTGTTCAAGGGAACAGATAAATGAATAAGAGATGCGCGAGTGGCTCAGTGGTGGAGTATCGCCTTGCCAAGGCGAGGGTCGCGGGTTCGAATCCCGTCTCGCGCTTAGTAAAAACAGATGGTTACAAAGTGACCATCTGTTTTTTGTCGGATCCGAACGACCCAGAGCTCACTTTCAGTATGCCCTGAGTCAGACCCGCCTTTCCTGCGCGTCAGAGTTTTTGCCGCGGTATTCAACAGGAAACTTATTCAAACTGATCTATGTCTGCTTTTTGCCTGGCATATTCCATCAGTTCCCGTTCTCCTTCGATCTCACAGGGATGAGGATACCTTTTAGCTGCTTTATTAAATTGAATTTCGATCTGAACTGCTTTTTCCCGGTTATGTTCTGCCAGAAGTGCATATGCATATCCTGTTCGTAGTATACCGGGAAATTTTTTCATGGATTTCATAAATCGGATCATATTTTTATCCATCATTTTTTCCAGCTGCTCCGGACGGTTTTCGCCTGTCAGCTCACAGTAAATACAGTCCAGCTGCAAAAGGCTCCTGTGCAGTCCGACCATCCCCGTATCCATATTCATGAGTTTTTTCATAGTCTGCGCTGCTTCTTCCAGTTTCATGGAATCCATAAGCCGATTGCATACAAAAACTCCAATGGCTGCTGACATACTGTTTTTTATGGCAGCTTCGGATGGCATATCAAACCATTCATCCGGCATGTCTTTCAGACGGATTCCCTTTGAAATCTGCTCATTGATCTTCATCTGGATCCAGAAAGCCTGCAGTGCCTCTCTGTCTTTTCCAAGAGACCAGGCATTATATCCATCGTTATTGATGTTTCCCATCTGCATGGGGATTCCATTCAAAGCAGCAAAAGCAATTCCTGCAGTCAATAATGCCGCAAAAAATAAAGACAGATATACTGCATCCCGAAATCTTAAATACAGCAGGCCTGCAGCTGCGCCGACCATCAGATTCATGATGGAACCGCCAAGATTATACAACATATAAGGTAATTCTCCATCTTTCATATCCGGCGGAGCCATAAGACACTGTCCTCCGGTTCCCACCAGGGACAGACGGCAGAATCGCAGCCGCCCATTCTCTTTCAGCCACATAAAACTGCCGATCCGGAATGAAGAAAACTGATATCCAGTCATAAGTCCGAATATAAGGTGGCCCGCCTCATGTAAAATAATCTGAAGCACTGCTGCCAGATAAATCAGAATAAGTCCTGTCAGACAAAATAAAAGAAAGCTTCCAAATGACTCTTCTTTCATTGCAGACTTTCCAAATGCCATCTCCGCAATAATAATACCGCAGATTGCTCCCGCTGCAAGAGAGGCTGCCAACGATAAAAGCTTCTTCCATCTTCCGGACCTGCCTTTACTTTTTTCTTTCGTTTCCACCATACTCCCTCTCATTGCTTCCTGCCCGGATTATCTTCTGTTTCCGTATGCACTCATTACCCGGAAAACAACCAGTGCAATAATAATTCCCGATATAACACCTGTCAGTACATCGGTAGGATAATGAACTCCCACATAAAGGCGGGACAGGCTGATTGCTGCTGCCAGAACAACTGCCGGAATCCCGATCCAGGCAGGAAGGGACCGGTACATGACCACGGCTGCTGCGAAAGAACTGGATGCATGACCTGATGGAAATGAATAATCGGTGGGTTTTCCTATCAGAACCTTCAGCCCTTCCACATCTACCCAGGGTCTGGTTCTCGCCACTGCATTTTTCAAAAAAAGATTATTGATCAGATACGATACCACCAGAGCTGTCAGGCACATGATCCCTGCTTTTCTGCTTTTGGGAAAAAAGAGCATGAGTACGGAGGCTGCTATCCAGATAAGACCGGCATTGCCCAGGCCTGTAATAAATATAACCAGAGGATTCAGGAATTCCATGCGAAGGTTTTCCTGAATCCAGAGAAGGATGTTCCCATCCAGATTTGTTAAAATATCCATATGGCAAATATGCTGAGCAGATTACTTCGTTCCGAAGATGCGGTCACCGGCATCGCCAAGACCAGGACAGATATAAGCCGCTTCATTCAGTTCGCGATCCACATGCCCCACATAGATCTGCACATCCGGATGTGTTTCGTGAAGACGTTTCAGACCTTCCGGTGCTGCAATAATGGACATGAATTTAATCCTCTTTCCTCCGTGCTGCTTGATGAAATCAACTGCAGCTACAGCAGAACCGCCGGTTGCCAGCATGGGATCGGTTACCACGATCAGACGCTCTTCAATGGGACTGGGCAGTTTACAGTAATATTCATGCGGTTCATGAGTTTCTTCATCACGATACAGGCCGATATGCCCCACCTTTGCTGTAGGTACCAGAGCCAGAATACCGTTGACCATGCCAAGACCTGCTCTCAGAATAGGCACAACAGCAAAATTCTTGCCCTCAACTACCGGAGTCATGCATTTCTCAATGGGTGTCTCCACTTCGATGTCATGAAGAGGCAGATCACTTAACGCCTCATATCCCATCAACATGGCAATCTCTTCCACCAGCGCTCTGAATTCACTGGTGCCCGTATTTTTATCACGAAGTCTTGAAATTTTGTGCTGAATCAGCGGATGATTTAATACAATAACATTTTCCATCATGTTAACCTCCCATATATCCGGAAATTTTTTGTTTCTAACAAGCATTCTAACACAATAACTGGTTTTTGGCGAGTACCAACTCAGTATTCACTTCACTATTTATCCAGCTTCCCCAGCAGCTTCAGATTGGCCTGTTCATAATCATTGAACACGGAATCGGAGAATTCATCACTGCTGTACCGGGGCTGGTACCAGGCGCAGCCCATGAAATAATTATTCAGGTCTTCACTTTTAAAAATATAGCCATGACGCGCATAGATTTCATTTTTCGCCAGATGAATCACTTCAGGCGGAACATCCTGAAAATCATTCTCCGAATAATATTTCATATCTGTGAAAAACAAAGGATCGATCCTGCAGGAAATATCTGTTACTCCCCGGACATTCTCCCAGTAACCGGTAACAGCTTCGTTATAGCTGCTTTCCCGGCAGGCAGAAGCTCTTTCAATTACTCTTTGTTCAATCTCTTCATCAGAAAGCCCGGCATAAAATGTATCATGGAATCTTTTCAGCATCTCTCCATCTGTCATATGCTGACCGGAGGCAGTCTCCGTCCCGGACTGACTGACCGGCTCTGTTTCGGGCTGACTGACCTGCTCTGTCCCGGAATCTGCACCGGTCAGAACATCCGCGCTTTCTTCCTCTGTGCTCCCGGCATCTCCGGCCTGTCTGTGCATCCCGCAGGCAGATATTCCGATTATACATACACCTAAAAACAATATCAGAAGTTTTTTTCGCATACCGTCCCTCCTTAAAATCTGAACTGTCTGTTAACCAGTATATCGGAGGAGATGGAAGAAAACAAGCTGAAGGGTTTTAAGATTGTCTTAATTTTCTATAAAAAAACTGTCAGTTTCCGCTCCGTTTTTCAGTGATTTCCACCGTTATGCCTGTCCCTTCCCCCGGCTCGCTGTCCACCGCCAGACTGCCTTTCCGATCCTGAATAATTCCGGCAACCAGATTCATGCCGATTCCCCGGTCAGTTCCTTTTGTAGAAAAACCTCTCCGGCAGATTTTTTCCTGATTCTCCGGCAAAATACCGCAGCCTGTATCATCCACTGCAATTTTCAGCCGGTTTTCATCACAGCTGATAAAAAGAACGATTTCGCGTTCCCCTTCTTTTCCCGCCGTGGCTTCAATGGCATTCTGAAGCAGATTTCCGAGAATCGTAACCAGCTGGCTGGTGCTCAGATATTCATTATGCTCCGGCAGATGACTGTTCTGATCAATGGTCATGGTCACATCCTGCTCTCTTGCCTGACCGATCTTCCCATATACCAGAGCTGCCAGCGTTTTATTTTCAATACATCTGACAACCGCCGAGAGCATCATGCTGTCCATATTCAAGCCGTTAATGTACTGTTCCACCAGCCGGTATTCCCCCAGCTGAACCATTCCAAGGATAATATGGAGATGATTTTTGAATTCATGCATATTGGAGCGAAGTGCCTCCACAATATGCTTTACTCCTGTCAGCTCCTCTGCCATCCGCGTCATTTCCGTTTTATTACGATAAATGCAGAGTGATTTCACGCCCGTACTCCGCCTCACCTGTTTCCAGCACCTGTTCTAGCCTGCATTCAAAAAGCACCTGACGAATGGGATGACCCTGCAGTTTTTCCGGTATACTGTGATAAATCTGCGCCGCCGCCCGGTTTGCAAACAGAATAATCCCATGGCAGTCAATTGCCAGAATTCCTTCTTCCAGAGCATCAAACATCTCATTTCGCTGGATAAACAGTCTTACAAACTCTGCGGGATTATGCCCAAGCAGCGATTTTCTCAAACGCCATGCAATAGAGCAGGAAACCAGAACTGCAGCCAGAAGAATTATCAGTGTCAGCGGAATAAATGCCAGCAGTACCACCCCGTAATTCTCGTAAATATGACTGGTCAGGGAACTGACCATCACAAAGCCCGCTGCATTACCTTCTTTATCAAATACCCGGGTAAATACCCTGCGCTGCTTTCCCAGCGTTCCCTGCCCCGTCGTCACGTAGGAATTCTGTTCATCGGTAAAACGATTTTCATCGCCCCCGGTAAATTTCTCTCCTATCCGCGATTTATCCGGGTGATAGACACGGATGCCATTGCAGTCCGCAATCGTAATAATGTCCACATACTCCGTATTTTCCAGAACCTGGTCCAGTGCCTCCTGCATGGATGGCTCCATCTTTCCCTCCAGAATCGCCTGACAGGTACTCTCCTCCTGCGCCAGCAGCCAAGACATGGACGATATGGCAGATGTGATATTATCATCTACGATCCGTATGCTTCGATACACGGCACAGATCATCACCAGCAGTACCACAATACTGGTGAACAGCAGATTAATTGCTGCTGTCTTTCTGAAAAAACTGTCCTTTTCCATCCGGCGAAGCTCCGCTATGGCCCGGCTGATTGTCCCTGGTCTGTCCATAACCATCCTCCCTCAATGCTTTATATATTCTTAATTAGTGTCTGCTGATTAAGTCCATTTCAGGCTTAACCAGCATATATTGCCGAATAATATCGATCGTACATGAAAAAGGGAAAAAAGTATCCGCCGCTGGATCTTAAAAAGATTCGCAACAAATACAGATAATGCAATCGAAC
>JAXDZY010000133.1:0-83471 GCA_034086685.1 Lachnospiraceae bacterium | reverse complement strand
ATGTGACGGCTCATTGATATAGATTGCCATAACAAATTCTCCTTATACAGATTTTTCATTGGGGTTAACAGACTCCTGCATCAGCTGACACAGCCGACATGTAACTGTATTGTAACAGACGAAGAAAAGATTTTCAAGGGGGTGGGTTACGGTTCGGACTTCTGCCTCACAACCTGTATTCCCCTGCAGAAGTCCGGACAGTAACATCCAAAGCCCGAAATATGTTGAAGGTTGTCTTTTATCCTGCTATAATGCTTTCTGTTGCCTGGCTCTGAACAGTTACTGGTGTTTGGTGCCTTTGGCAGATACAGGATTCGTGATGTATCTGCTGTAATAGAAAAATATGATGATTGCAACAGGAGAGTTTTGTGATGGTTTTTACAGGCTATGAGTTAGTGTGGCTGTTTCTTGTCTGGTCTTTTCTGGGCTGGGTGCTGGAAACAGTTATGGCTGCTGTGAAGCAGAAGCGTTTTGTTAACAGGGGTCTGATCAATGCACCGTTCTGTATTCTTTACGGTGTGGGTGCTGTTCTGATCACTGTGGTGTGTCAGGAACTGAATGGTTTCTGGCTGTTTGTATATTCTGTTATTCTGGCGACCCTGCTGGAGTGGACGGCCGGTCATCTGATCGAGAAGATGTATCATGAAAGATGGTGGAATTATTCCGGGATTATGTGGAATCTGGATGGGTATATCTGTGTTCCCGTTTCAATTTTCTGGGGGATTCTGTCCGTCATTATGATGAAATGGGGCAATCCCCTGATGACAGGGCTGTTCCATTTGATTCCGGAACTGCCGCGGGTGATTCTGGTACTGGTACTGCTGATCGGACTGGGGCTTGATATGGCTGCTACATTGATTATCATGTCGGGGCGGAGCAGAAGGATACAGCAGTGGGAAGCGGTGGATTCCTGGCTGACCGGCATCAGCTCACGGCTGGGTAAAAGGATTTATTCCCGTGTGGATGCACGTATCAGACGTGCTTATCCGGAGGCGAAGGTGGAAAAAGCCGCTGAGCCTGTGGAGGGCGTATTTGCTTACGGATGCAGTTTTCATAAGCTGGTCTGGTTGTTTATGATCGGTGCTTTTCTCGGGGATATTACGGAAACCATATTCTGCCGGGTGACGGCAGGTGTCTGGATGAGCCGGAGCAGTGTGGTATGGGGCCCTTTCAGTATTGTATGGGGCTTTGCCATTGCGGCGGCAACAGCGCTGCTCTACAAATACCGGAACCGTTCCGACAGCTTTCTGTTTCTGACAGGTACTTTTCTTGGCGGTGCATACGAATATTTCTGCAGTGTCCTGTCGGAGCTGGTATTTGGAAAAGTATTCTGGGATTACAGTGAAATTCCGTTCAATCTGGGCGGGCGCATCAACCTGCTGTACTGTTTCTTCTGGGGTATTGCGGCGGTTGTCTGGATCAAGCAGCTTTATCCCGTGTTTTCTTCCCTGATAGAAAAGGTTCCCGTAAAGGCAGGGAAAATCCTGACATGGGTGATGATCGTTTTCATGTGCTGCAACATGGCTGTTTCGGGACTGGCTCTGATCCGCAGCGATCAGCGCGTACATGGCATTGAGGCGGAGCATGGCTGGCAGCAGACCATGGACAGGATGTATGATGATGAGACGCTGGAGCGGATCTATCCCAATGCGCTGACAGTGGAATGATTTCTGCGGGACGGCGTTTTTTAGAGAGGATTTTTGAAAATGAGTGCTTATTTATGTGTGGGGCTCGGCGGCGCGCTGGGAGCAATGCTCCGGTATGCCCTGAGTACGGTAACGGTGAAATCCGATTTTCCGTTGATGACATTTCTGACTAATCTGATCGGTGCGGTACTGATCGGATTGATTGTGGGACTGGTATCAGGGTCGAAGCTTCGCTCCGATCAGTTGATCCTGTTTTTAAAGACCGGTTTCTGCGGCGGTTTTACTACATTTTCCACATTTTCGCTGGAGACCATGACGCTGCTGGAGCGTGGATGTTACATAACCGGCGGATGCTATGCGGTCTGCAGTCTGGTCTGCTGCATTGCGGGAGTATGGATCGGGAAATGCCTTGCCGGTCTGGCTGTGGGCGCATAAACACTCCGCGGGGACTGTACCCCGGAGGGAGATTGATGAACCGGAGAGATTGATGAACCGGAACGGGAAGCGGACGAAAAAGGGAGCTGCTGCACTAACTATATGATACCAGAGTCAGTGCGGCAGCTCCTTTTTCAGTACGGACTGTTTTCGAAGTTCCGTTAATGAGCGTTTATTAATGATCGTTGTCCTTATTGCAGATCTGTGTGCTGTTCCGCGGAATGATTTTTACAGGAAGATAGGTAATGCAGTCTTCGATGTCTTTTCCTGCAATCAGACTGAACAGGATATCAAGCGCCGTTTCCGCTTTCTTTTTAATATCCTGATGAACGGTGGTCAGCTGAGGGTTGGAAAAGCTGGCATAGGCGTTGTCATCAAAGCCGCATACGGAGAAATCCTCCGGTACCCGCATACCCTGTCTGGTCAGGTACCCGATAATGGAAAAAGCAAACTGGTCGCTGGTACAGAAGAGAACATAGTTCTGACCGGCGAAGGGGAAGAGCTGATCCAGTTTGGCGTAGCTGTGTATATCCAGCGGATCCAGATAAATGATATCGGGGATACCCGGGTGGCTGCAGGGCAGGTGATATTCTTTGAGAACTTCATGGATCCCGTCCATACGCTCCAGCGAAGAACCTTTCTGTACATCGGCATCGTCGGTGATGGTAATGATATTTTTAAAACCCCGGGAGATCAGATACCGGGCCATAAGGCGTCCGGCCTCTGCATCATCCAGCTTGACATGGTGCCCCTCCTTCAGTTCTTCGGGGCTGCCGTAGGTATCAATGCCGACGATGGGGCAGTCTGCCAGGGCAGAAAGCTTTTTGAAGTTTTTGCAGGAAAATGTAATGGTGATGATACCGGCCACATTCCAGGACATGGCTGTGGAGGTAATGTCCTTGTTTTCCTTATTAATGTACAGCATCATATAATAGCCTGCGTTGGAGATGATCTCTTCCATCACGCCTACGATATATCCGAAAAACGGGTCGCTGAGATAAGTCAGGGAATACTTGCGCGTCAGGTGGGCGACCACAAGGATAATGCGGGACTTTCCTTTTGTAAGGGATTCCAGTCCCATTCTGGGGACATAATTGTAATCTTTCAGAGCCTTCTGTATCCGTTCCACATTCTCTTTTGATACTTTATTGGTACGACCATGAATGACATTGGCCACGGTAGTAGGGCTCACGTTCATCATTTCAGCAATTTCTTTAATCGTAATCATAAGCAAATCTCCATAAACACCGGAATCGGGTTATATTACCGGTTTATTGGTTTTCTCAATGAAATAATAATAAAATACTGGTCAAAAAAAAGCAAGTATAATGTTTCCTAAAAAGACAAATGTTCTAAAAAAAAGTGTAAAATGCGCCGCAAAACCAACAAAATGAAAAAATATATAAAAAATGCACTAAAATAGGATATAAAATTATTTATATTAATGGTTTTGTTCAAAACTTCTTTACACCACATCAAAACTGTGTTATTCTTACATCATGAAATGCATCGAAACGTTAAAAAAAGATGCGAAAAAATGTAGGTGTTATACAACACCGGAAAAGGAGGACAAACATGAAAAGAAAATCAATTGCAGTGCTGCTTGCAGCAACCATGGTACTTGGTTTGACAGCGTGCGGCGGAGGTTCATCAGACGGCGGTTCTGAAACCAAGGCAGACGGCGGCGCATCCAGCTCCAAATCAGGCGATACCATCCGTCTGGTTAACGGTAAGATCGAGATCGACGCACAGCTGAAGAAACTGGCTGAGAAGTACAAAGAAGAAACAGGTGTTACCGTTGAGATCGAATCCATGGGCGGCGGCATCGATATCCAGGGTACCCTGAAGGGCTACTATCAGGGCGACAACATGCCTGATATCTTCGTTAATGGCGGCGCTACGGACTTCAAGAACTGGGAAGGCATGCTGGTTGATATGAGCGATCAGGCATGGGCATCCGACACAGATGCTGCATATGTGAATGAAGAAGGTACCATCGGTTTCCCTTACACAACAGAAGCTGTTGGTCTGGCTTACAATGCAGATATTCTTGAAAAAGCAGGTATTGATCCCGCAACTCTGACCGGTCCTTCTCAGATCGAAGAAGCTTTCAAGACAATCGATTCCAAGAAGGATGAACTTGGTCTGACAGCAGTAGTTGGTTACTGTGCAGAAGCTACCAACCTGTACTGGTCAACCGGTAACCACTTATTTGCAAACTACCTTGATGCAGGTCTTGACCGTAACGATACAACCTACATTGATATGCTGAACGACGGCGGCAAGCTGGACGATGCACGTCTGACTGACTTCGCTAAATTTGTAGGTATTCTGAATCAGTATTCCGATCCCGCTCTGCTGGTATCCGGTACATATGATCAGCAGATCCTGAACTTTGCATCCGGCAAGTACGCATTCGTTACACAGGGTTCCTGGATCGGCGCAACCATGACATCTGACGATGCTGATGCATACGCAGCAGCAGGCAGCTTCAAGGTTGGCATGATTCCCTACGCATTCGAAGATGGTATTGACACCATTCTGACCAACTCACCTTCCTGGTGGTCCGTATACAAAGAAGGCAACGTAGAAGCTGCTGAAGCTTTCCTGCAGTGGCTGTCAGAAGACGAAGGTCAGCAGGTACTGGTTGAAGAAGCAGGCTTTATCAGCCCCTTCAAGTCCTGCAAGTACGTAGCATCCGATCCTTTTGCTCAGACTCTGTCCGATTACATGGCAGCAGGCAAGACTTCTGCATGGCACTGGCTGAACATGAAGGAAGGCTACGCTCAGAACTTCACAGGTCAGGTATTTGCTGATTACGCAGCAGGCAACCTGGATGCAGACGGATTTGTTAAGACATTCAAGCAGGTTACAGAAGCTTGCTACGCACAGTAATCGTTATATCATACAAATCGGTTTCTGAATTAGTACATTTTATGTAGCTGTTCAGAGCCAACCTCGAAAACACTGTGTGTTTCCTCGGTGTGGCGTATCCGCCAAATAGATTTGTACGAAAAAGTACTCATGAATGCAAGCATTCGTCGCACTTTTTGTACAAATCTGCTTGGCTCTGAACAGTAGCCATTTTATATTTTAAACCACTGTGATATGGTGGGCGGCGGTTGTTGCCGTCGCCCACCTTTTTTACAAAAAGAGAGGACTGAAACAATGGCTGAAGACTCAAAAAGCAGAAAATTATTGTCAGTTGTTCTTTTGGCTGCCGGTATCGTTGCTCTGATCGCAGCACTGTATCTGGATTTTACCGGCAGTGATGCTTCGTTCAGAGGTCCGCTGCTGATTCTGGGCGCAATTACCGCTCTGGTCGGATTATATTTATTCCCTACAATTGAACATCATCGCACAATTATCAATATTATTTTCCTGTTCCCGCTGCTGTTTACATTTGCGGTAACAGTAATCATCCCCCTGGTTTTAGGTATCTTTTATTCCTTTACAAACTGGAACGGCATCAAGTTTACGGAATTTGTCGGATTCTCCAATTATATGACCATGTTCAAGGATCCGGCGTTTATATGGTCCGTTCTGATTACTTTCTTGTTTGTAATCTTCAATATGATTTTCGTTAATGTAGTTGGTTTTGCACTGGCTCTGCTGTGTACTTCCAAGTTGAAGGGTGTCGGCTTCTTCCGTGCCGCTTACTTCCTGCCCAACCTGATCGGCGGTATCGTACTGGGTTACATCTGGCAGTTCGTATTCAACAATGTTCTGGTTAAGATTACTGCCAACTGGGGCATGCAGAATTCTGTTCTGTCTTCCACCAATACAGCATTTGCAGCAATCATCGTCGTATATATCTGGCAGTACGCAGGTTACATCATGCTGATCTACGTTACCGGTCTTACCACCATCCCGAAGGATGTTCTGGAAGCTTCCCAGATTGACGGTGCCAATGCGATCACCACTTTGTTCAGAATAAAGATCCCCATGATCGCATCTACTTTTACAATCTGTACTTTCCTGACACTGACATCAGCATTCAAGCAGTTCGATGTCAACATGGCATTGACCAATGGTACCGGTTCTGTTGCCGACTTTATGGGCTCTTACCTGACCAACGGTACACAGATGCTGGCACTGAACATTTACAATACGGCTATTTCCAAGAACAATTATGCAATGGGCCAGGCAAAGGCTGTGCTGTTCTTCATTATTCTGGCCTGCGTATCCATTCTTCAGGTCAGCGTATCCAATAAGAAGGAGGTAGAGATGTAATGGAAATGAAAAAATCCAGAAAGATTATTCTGACTGCTCTTGCGGTAATCGTTGCAGTCTATACCCTGTTCCCCTTCTATCTGGTTGTTATGAATACATTCAAAAATGCCAACAGCATTGTAGCCAACCCGGTAGGTTTTGAGGGTGTCAGTGTATCGCAGCTGATGACAAACCTTACATCCGTTATCAACAATTCAAACTTCAACTTCTGGTATGCGTTTGGTACA
This sequence comes from Lachnospiraceae bacterium, assembly GCA_034086685.1. Lineage (GTDB taxonomy): Bacteria > Bacillota > Clostridia > Lachnospirales > Lachnospiraceae > TWA4. The sequence continues at coordinate 76,930 of JAXDZY010000133.1, read as the reverse complement.
TCTGCAATTATTACCATTATTTCTCTGATCCTGCTGGCTCTGTTCGGCGGTATGGCTGCATGGGTTATCTGCCGTAACAAGACCAAATGGTCCACAGCAATCTACATGGTATTCATTGCTTCCATGATCATTCCTTTTCAGGTAGTTATGCTTCCTCTGATTTCCACTTTCCGTGATGTGGGTAAATTTGTAGGTATTTCCATGCTGCAGTCCATCCCCGGTATCGTGTTTGCTTACTGTGGATTCGGCGGTGCCATGACTGTATTCATCCTGACCGGTTTTATCAAAGGTATTCCCTACGAGCTGGAAGAAGCTGCGGCAATCGACGGATGCTCACCTGAAGGAACATTCTTCCGCATCATTTTCCCTCTGCTGACACCGGTTATCACTACTGTTACCATCCTGAACGGTATGTGGATCTGGAACGACTACCTGCTGCCTTCCCTGATGCTGGGACAGAACGGTAAGGTAAAAACACTGCCGGTTGCAGTACAGGCTTTCGTAGGTTCCTACGTAAAACAGTGGGATCTGATTCTGGCGGCTGCTCTGCTGGCAATTATTCCCATGATCATTATCTTCCTGGTTGCTCAGAAGCAGATCATGAACGGTATGGTTGAGGGTGCTATTAAATAATAACGACTTTTTTGACCGGGGGCGTCGTAGCTTGCGACGCTCCTTTTCTGTAAAACAGATACCCGGTTTTCTTTTGAAAGGCGACGAATATGAATTTATTTGATATGAATGGACCGCTGATGAATGCTTTGCGGAAACTGGCAAACATTTTTTTATGCAATGTAATGTTTTGTCTCCTTTCCCTGCCGGTGATCACCATCGGCGCATCTCTAACGGCACTGTTTACCTGTATGCAGGCAATACTGGCCAATGATGAGGACGATGTTATTGCCAAACAGTTCTGGAGAGCATTTAAGCAGAATTTTGGTCAGGCGACGATGCTGTGGCTGTTCTGTTTTGTGATTTTCGGTCTGCTGGGATTTTATTATATGATTATTTCACATATGACCGGCATGGCGGGAAAATTATACATGATCAGTTTCTTTGTGATGTGCCTTCTGTTTCTGTTTGGTTTTCAGTATCTTTTTCCGCTGCAGGCCAGATACAAAAACAAGGTAAAATATACGATTAAAAATGCGTGGCTTCTCAGCATTGCCGCATTTCCCTGGACACTTTTAAGCATTGCTCTGGTGGTGGGAGCTGTTTATATTTCCTTTTTTATGGATCCGAGCGGCGCCAACACAGCGGTATTTCTGTGGGGGGTGCTGGGGTTCGGAATTGTGGCATACCTGAACAGTATTATTTTCCAGAAGGCATTCAATCTGATCGACCCTGTAAAACTGGAACCGGAACGTCATACGGCACCGGAAGGGGCGATTTTCATTGATGAAGAGCATATGCCTGATGATAGATCCTGACCTCATGAGATTCAGGAAAAGAAAGAAAACAGGTCAAAAAATTATATAAAATATCAAGAAACTATCGTTGAATATGGTCAAAATAAGTGTTATCCTATATTCAGATGACAATCGTAAATTACAAAATGTCCATAGACTGACAATTGGAGGAAAGTAATATGGCTTCGATTAGTTTTAAGAATGTAACAAAGATTTATGATGGCGCAACAACCCCGGTCGTTCCCAATCTGAATCTGGAAATCAAGGATAAGGAATTCGTCATTCTGGTTGGGCCTTCCGGATGCGGTAAATCAACTACTCTGCGTATGATTGCAGGTCTGGAAACCATCACCGAAGGCGAACTGTACATCGGCGACAGACTGGTCAACAAGATCCCTCCCAAGGATCGTGATATTGCCATGGTTTTCCAGAATTATGCGCTGTATCCTCATATGAATGTATATAAGAATATCGCCTTTGGTCTGAACCTGCGTAAGGTAGACAAGGATGAGATCGACCGCCGTGTACATGAGGCGGCGAAGATCCTCGATCTGGAGCATCTGCTGAGCCGCAAGCCCAAGGAACTGTCCGGCGGTCAGAGACAGCGTGTGGCTCTGGGACGTGCCATGGTTCGCCAGCCTTCCGTATTTCTGCTTGATGAACCTCTGTCCAACCTGGATGCGAAGCTTCGTGCATCCATGAGAACGGAGATTGCCCGTCTGCACCAGAAACTGGACACCACATTCGTATATGTAACTCATGACCAGACTGAGGCCATGACCATGGGTGACCGTATCGTTGTTATGAAAGATGGTGTGATCCAGCAGTACGATACCCCTCAGGTTCTGTACGATACACCTGTCAACCTGTTCGTTGCCGGCTTCATCGGCAGCCCTCAGATGAACTTCATGGATGTGGAAATCGAAAAGAAGGATAATCAGATCTATGCGGTTCTTGGACAGGATAAGCTGGCTGTACCGAAGTTCAAATGGGATGCACTGGCACCTTATGTGGGCAAACATGTGACCATGGGCTTCCGTCCGGAGGATTTCTTTATCGGCGAAAAGGCAGGAGAAGGCAATTCCATGTCGGCACAGATGACATTCAGCGAATTGCTGGGTGCTGATTACAACCTGTATATGTATGTGAATGACAATCGTATCATTGTCAAGATCCCTGCTACTGCAGAACAGCCCGCAAGCGGCCCGCTGAAGCTTGGCGCTGATATGGACAAGGCTCATTTCTTTGATAAGGAAAGCCAGAAGGCAATCTGCCATTAATGGAATATTCAGATCAATTCTGCTCGCTCGAGCCGGAAGCCCCGGATGCATGCATTTCGGGGCTTCTTTGTATCCTGCGGGCTGATAAAATCTGCCTGAACGAAGGTGAAATGTATGCATTTCCCGAGCGGCAGGGCTGCTGGTACCTGTTTGCGCTGGAAAAGGGAAATGTTCAGATGACCCATAACGGCGGACATGTGAATCTGAAAAAGGGGAATGCGGCGGCGTTTTCGGCGGGCGAAAGCGTTACCGTTTTTCCTTCGGCAGGCGGAATCCTGTATATGCTTTGTCTTCAGGGAAGCGTGGCGGATACGTTGTTTCCTGCTGCAGCGAAAAAAGGCGGGCTTTTCTTCCCCTCCGGCGGCTATCGGGTGACGGTGCTTTTTGCTTCTCTGCTTGCACAGTGGGAGCATCAGAGAAAAATATCGGGTGAAACAGCCTCTGCAGCAGCCTATGAAATGCTGACAGGCCTGTACGGGACAGGTGTTCCTTCCGGCGACAGCAGGAAACAGATGCCTCAGGTTGTGGCGGATGCCATACGGATCATGCAGCAGGATTTTGCATTTCTTGACGGAATCGGGGATCTGGCGGACCGGCTGGACGTCAGTCAGGAGTATCTGACGCGGACATTTGGAAAGAACGTAGGACTCCCACCGGGCAAATACCTGAACCAGTTGAAGATCGAATATGCAAAACTGCTGCTTCGCCAGGGGAACCATTCCGTATCCTTTGTAGCAGATGCCTGCGGCTTTGCCAACGGGAATTATTTTGCAAAAGTTTTTAAAAACGTAACAGGGCTGAGCCCGGCGCAGTATATGAAAAACTATAAAGACCAGGCAGCAGGGGAAGACCCCATGCTGGATCCATTTTATGTGTTATAGGTTACTGTCCGGACTTCGGCCGGGGAAATACAGGTTGTGAGGCAGAATGCCTGTGATATCCTGTACAGGGACCCGCTTTCGCTCGGGATCAAACGCAGCGGATGCTAACCTCGCAGACCACCTTCGGCAGCCTGCTCGCTAAGCACCGGCGTTTTCTACGGTCCCTTTTACAGGATACCACAGGCATTCTGCCGCCGAAGGTTGTCTCATCTCGGCAAGAAGATCCGAACAGCATAGGGAAGAAGTAAAGAATGAAACTATTATGCGCTTCTTTCTCACGTACTGTCCAGATCTTCATTTCGCCTGAACAGTGATAACATTTGCGGCTGAATGACCATGATATCCTGTTAAGGGGGCCGTTGCAGATACGCCGGCACTTGCTTTTTCAAGCGCCAGCGCAGAAAAAGCTTAGTACCGCTGCGTATCGGCCCGAGCGGGAGCGCGCCCCCGTACAGGATATCATGGTCATTCTGCCTCACAGCCTTCATCCTTTCAGGCAGAAGTCCGGACAGTAACCCTCTTTATTTTCCCCTTGGGTTGTTGTATAATTTTGGTAAATATATGTGGTTTTGGCTGCAGAATCCAAAGGAGGGAACTCGAAAAAAGTGATAAACAGAAAGTTTGAGATGAAGTGGATGAAAAAGATATTCTGTCGGATATTACCGGTTATGCTTCTGGCTGCCGGGGTTTTGACCGGCTGTGATAAAAGCAGAAGCTGGAAGTCTCCGCAGGAGCTGCTGGCGGAATATATGGAGCATATTGAAAAACAGGAATATGAAGATATGTATGCCATGCTGAACCGGGAAAGTTCCGGCAATATTACTGAGGAAGATTTTGTGAAGCGCAATTCTGCGATTTATGAAGGCATTGATATACAGAATGTGGAACTGGAGATTACAGAATACGATGAGGAGCAGATGATCGTTTCCTATCAGATGGCATTTGATACGTCTGCGGGAAATGTTACGATGAATAATGAGGCCCGGTTCATAAAGGGGGAGGAGCGGTACGAGCTGGCGTGGAGCGATGAACTGATTTTCCCCGGTCTGAAGGAAACGGATAAAGTCCGCGTGTCTACCATAGAGGCGGAGCGGGGGCAGATTCTTGACAGGAACGGTCAGATGCTTGCCGGAAAAGGAACGGCGTCTTCCGTGGGAATCGTTCCCGGCAGGCTGGAGGATAAAGAGAAAGCTGTCAGTGAAATTGCTGAACTGCTGGAAATCTCGGAAGAATCGATTGAGAATAAATTATCAGCCACATGGGTAAAGGATGATTCCTTTGTTCCCATTAAGACGCTGGTTAAGGTAACAGATGCCGATCTCGAATCGGATGATCCCGATGAGACAGCCGGGCAGGAGAAGAAACGGCAGGACAGCCTGCTGGAAATCCCCGGCGTAAAGATTTCCGATATACAGGTGAGGCAGTATCCTCTGGGGGAAGCGGCTTCTCATCTGATTGGATATGTGCAGAATGTAACGGCGGAGGATCTGGAAAAACATGAAGGCGAAGGATATACAAGCAGCAGCGTGATCGGAAGAAGCGGCATGGAAAGCCTTTTTGAAAAGGAGCTGAAGGGGCAGAACGGATGCCGGATCTACATAGTAGATGAAGAGGGAAACGAGAAAAAGGAGATTGCAAACAGGGAAGTGCAGAACGGGGAGAATGTACGTCTGACAATTGACTCGGAGGTTCAGAAGGATCTGTATGAGCAATTTAAAGAGGATGAAAGCTGTTCTGTCGCCATGAATTCCCGTACCGGGGAGGTTCTGGCTCTGGTCAGCACCCCTTCCTATGATAACAATGATTTTATTCTGGGCATGTCAAATGAAAAATGGACGCAGCTGAATGAGGATGAAAGTCAGCCTCTGTATAACCGGTTCCGCCAGATCTGGTGTCCGGGCTCCACTTTTAAGCCTGTGATCGGTGCCATCGGGCTGGACAGCGGTACGCTGGATCCGGAAAAGGATTATGGAAATGAAGGTTTGAGCTGGCAGAAGGACAGCAGCTGGGGCTCCTATTTTGTCACGACGCTCCATGCATACGAACCGGTGACTCTGGAAAATGCCCTGATTTATTCCGATAATATTTATTTTGCAAAAGCAGCGTTGAATATCGGTGCGGATACGCTGGAGAACTACCTGAAGAAGCTGGGCTTCGGCGGGGAACTTCCTTTTGATATTACCATGACCGCATCACAATATTCCAATTCCGACCACATAGACAGTGAGATCCAGCTGGCAGACAGCGGATACGGTCAGGGACAGATTCTTGTCAATCCGCTGCATCTGGCTTCGATTTATACGGCTTTCTGCAACGATGGAAATATGCTGAAACCGTACCTTGTTTACAAAGAGGATCCGGCGGGAGAGTATCTGGTGGAAGGCGCTTTTTCAGCAGAAGCAGCCGGTACGGTGCTGGAAGGCATGAAAAAAGTGGTAAATGACCCCAATGGAACCGGTTACGGCAGCAGCCGTATTGCCAGAAGGGAAGACGTGATGCTGGCGGGAAAAACAGGAACTGCCGAACTGAAAACCACCAAAGAGGAAGATGGCAGGGAACTGGGCTGGTTTGCCGTCATGACTGCTGATCCTGAGGAAGAAAATCCGATCCTTCTGGTGAATATGATTGAAGATGTGAAGGAAAAAGGCGGCAGCAGTTATGTGGTAGGAAAGGACAGCGAGGTTCTTTCCGGCTGGTTTACAAGATGGGCTCAATAACTGCCCGGAAGTACCCATCCAGCTCCTGAGGAGTTTGCTTCCGATGTCCCTTGAGCCACCACTGAACCATTTCCACAAAGCTGCCCGAGATATGATTGATGAGAAATTCATCGGGAAGATCGGTGCGGCTGCGGCGGCCGGATTCATCCTGCTGATTCAGAAGCTGCACCCGGACCAGTTCATTCAGGCTGTCCTTGAAGTAGCGGAGAAAGATTTCGCTGCTTTCACAGGACAGCAGTCCCAGAATATTGCTGTCATTTTCCTGAAGATGCTGCAGAAGGTGGCAGAAAACAGATTCCGGTGCACGGCCGTCGGAGTAAAGTCCGTGAGTGTGGGTGCAGTCCATGGCGCTGTTTACAATATGACCGAACAGTTCGCTGCACAGTTCTTTCAGCAGGTCATCCTTTGTTTCAAAATGGGCGTAGAAGGTGCTGCGCCCGATATCCGCTCTGTTAATAATCTCCTGCACGGTAATATTATTGTAGCTTTTCTCACCCAGCAGGGCGGTGAATGACTGAAAAATAGCTTTTCTTGTTTTCTGCTGTCGTCTGTCCATGTGTCAGCCTCCCGTTATTGTATTTTGAAATTTCATTTCCATATTCTGCATTTGGACAAAAATGCCCGAATGTTCCGTAACTTACATTTCCCTGTATCTGATTCTTGTTTTTTACTGCAGATTCCGTACAATAAAATATATTAACTGTTCAGAGCCAGGCAGATTCGCACAAAAAGTGCGACGAATGCTTGCATTCATGAGCACTTTTTCGTACAAATCTATTTGGCGGATACGCCATACCGAGGAAACACACCGTGTTTTCGAGGTTGCTCTGAACAATTGCCAGATGCCGAACAGAATGTTTGATAACAGATATATTGTACGTTAAGGCAGACATTGTGTCAAGGTGGAAATGAGGTGCAGCGTATGTTAAAAAAGATCAATGATTTTCTTGCAGGTGTTCCCATGACGGCGGTGGGAGGTATTTTTCTTGTACTTAGTTTTGTTCTGCCCCGGGCCGGGGTGGTGCTGCCGGTGGATCCGGCATGGGTTACGGTGGTGATCAGCGGGATCCCGCTTCTGTATCTGGCGGTATGGCGCATTATCCATAACCCGGGGATCAGCAAAATCTCCTCTGCACTGCTGATTACCATTGCCATGTTTGCGGCTATTGCCATCGGTGATCTGTTTGCAGCCGGGGAAGTGGTTTTTATCATGGCAATCGGCGCCATTCTGGAAGATATGACCACGGAACGGGCCAGAAAGGGCCTGAAGAAACTGATCAGTCTGGCGCCGGTGCAGGGAAGAAGGCTGGACAATGGCCGGGAGAAAATGATTCCCTTACAGGAGATCAGATCAGGGGATCTTCTGCGTATTCTGCCGGGGGAAACTGTTCCTGCGGATGGCGTGATCGTCAAAGGGGAAACCTCCGTGGATCAGTCTATTATGACCGGGGAATCTCTGCCGGTGGATAAAAGCGTGGGAGAAGAGGTGTTCTGCGGTACCATCAACCGTTTCGGATCAGTAGATATCCGGGCGACGAAGGTGGGGCAGGACAGCTCTCTGCAGAAGCTGATCCGCATGGTACAGGAGGCGGAGGAGAAGAAGGCTCCCATGGCCAGAATTGCGGATAAGGCTGCCAGTATTCTGGTGCCTGTGGCGCTGTTCATTGCCGTGGCTGCCGGTCTGGTTACCGGCAATATTGTCCGCGCTGTTACGGTGCTGGTGGTTTTCTGCCCCTGCGCGCTGGTGCTGGCAACGCCAACGGCCATTATGGCGGCCATCGGGCAGGCCACGAAACATGGGGTTATCATTAAATCAGGGGAAGCACTGGAGAAAATGGGCAGGGTGGATACTATTGCTTTTGATAAAACCGGTACGCTGACAAAAGGCTGTCTGGAGGTCAGCGATATCCTGCCTTCTGACAGCGGAATAGATGAAAAGGAACTTCTCAGGCTGACTGCTTCCGCGGAATCCCGCAGTGAGCATCCGCTGGGCAAAGCCATTACAGCCTGCGCGGAAAAACGATCTGTGAAACCTGTGGAACCGGAAGCATTTCATATGGATGCAGGAAAGGGAATCTGCGCACAGGTTTCAGGACGAAAACTGTGCTGCGGCAGTGAAAAATATCTGGCGGAGCATGGGGTCGTTCCGGAGGCGGATGTGAAAAAACAGCTGGAACAGCTTCGGATGCAGGGCAAGGCTTCCATATTGACATCAGAATTGACGGAGGACGGCGGACATTGTCTGGGAATTATTGCCATGTCGGATACGCTGCGTGAAGAAGCGGCGGATATGATCCGCGGTCTGTCTTCTCTGCATACGGAGGCAGTGCTGCTTACGGGAGACAGCAGGCAGACGGCAGTCTGGTTTGCGGACCGTGTGGGCATCAAAGAGGTGCATGCCCGGCTGCTGCCGGAAGAAAAGGTAGCCTGTATCGAAAAAATGCAGGCGGAAGGCAGGATGGTATGTATGATCGGTGACGGTGTCAACGATGCTCCGGCGCTGAAAACAGCCGGTGTGGGAGTGGCCATGGGCACCATGGGAAGTGATATTGCAGTGGAAGCTGCCGATATTGCACTGATGAGTGAGGATCTTTCCCGCATTACCTATCTGAAACGCCTGTCCTGTGAGACGGTAAAAACGATCAGATTCAGTATTACCCTGTCCATGTGCATCAATTTTGCGGCGGTTACCTGCTCTGTTCTGGGACTTCTGACGCCCACAACAGGTGCACTGGTCCACAACGCAGGCTCCTGTCTGGTGGTGCTCATTGCAGCGCTTTTGTATGACCGGAAATTTATTTAAAGTCCTGGCAGCTGTTCAGAGAGGGAATCACCGGTCGTGTAATTGCAGGAAGATCTGTAAATGATAAAAAATCTCAATAATGGCAGAAAACCACATTTTCCGGCAAAATCCGGTTGACAGTGTCCGGTACCGTGTGATATAAACTATTTAGTTGAAACTAACTGACAGATCAATAATGGTTTGTCAGTTTTTTCAGGAATAGAGGTTAGATTAAACTAACTATAAAAATCATACGATAACAACAATGATGCCGGGGCAAAGGATCCGCCCCTTGAATCATAATTATTATGGTGTCTGATCATTATGGTGCACGACACCGGAAAAGAGGGATGAAGATGAAAAATACATTACGGGTAATCTGGATCATGTCAGGTTTTCTTTGCCTGGGACTGGGAACGGTGGGAATTGTACTTCCGATTCTGCCGACGGTTCCCTTTTATATGGCAACGGTGTTCTGCTTTGCCAGAAGTTCACAGAAGCTGCACGACTGGTTCACCGGAACCGGTTTATATAAAAAGCATCTGGACAGTTTTGTTCGGCAAAGAGCGATGACATACGCAACGAAGCTGAAAATCATGGGAATGGCAACAGCTGTCATGGCTATCGGTTTTATCTGCATGAAAAATGTACCGGTTGGACAAATCTGTATTGCTGTTGTATGGGTATTCCATGTTTTATATTTTTTCCTGAGAGTGAAAACGCTGAAAGCAGATGAGATACTGCCGGAAGGTGCCGAGTAAGGGGATACGGATCATGATCAAAACAAGACTGGTGGGGCTGCTGTCCCACGCAAAAAAATATATTGTATATACGATTCTGTGGCAGTGGGCGGCTCTTCTGTCACAGGTACTGGCGGTCTTTTCCATTGCAGAGCTGCTGGAAAAGACTGCGTATCGTACTGTTACGGTACAGCTGGCGGAGAGGACGGTGCTGCTTTTAGCTTTGGCAGTGGTACTCCGGTTTTTTTGTGACAGGATGGGAGCGAGAGCTTCTTATCTGGCCTGCGTGGATGTAAAGCGGATCCTGCGCGAAAAGATTTACGAAAAGATGCTGAAACTGGGGGCATCCTACAGAGATCAGGTTTCTTCTTCGGAAGTGGTTCAGGTTTCCACAGAGGGTGTGGAGCAGCTGGAAACCTATTTTGGCAAATATCTTCCGCAGCTGTTTTACAGCCTGATCGCACCGGTTACCCTTTTTGTGATCCTCTGCAGAGTGAGCATGAAAGCCAGTGTGATTCTTCTGGTCTGTGTGCCGCTGATTCCGATTTCCATTGTGGCAGTGCAGAAAATCGCTAAAAAACTGCTGAGCAGGTACTGGAGCAGCTATACGAAGCTGGGGGATTCCTTTCTGGAAAATCTGCAGGGCCTGACGACTTTGAAAATCTATCAGGCGGATCAGCAGAAAGCGGACGAAATGGATGCGGAGGCTCAGAATTTCCGGAAAATCACCATGAAAGTACTGACCATGCAGCTCAATTCCACCAGTGTTATGGATATAGTGGCATATGGCGGGGCAGCTGTGGGCATGGCAGCGGCAGTATCCGAATTTCTGAAAGGAAATATTACCATATCAGGCACACTGTGCATCGTGCTGCTGGCCAGTGAGTTCTTTCTGCCTTTGAGATTGCTGGGATCCTTTTTCCATATTGCCATGAACGGTATGGCGGCCAGCGATAAGATTTTCCGGATTCTGGATCTTAAGGGACCGGAAGAGGGGACGCAGCTTCTGCCTGACGGGCCGCTGGATTTTTCTCTGGAGGATGTACATTTTTCCTATGAAACCGACAGGGAGATCCTGAAAAGCGTCAGTCTGGATCTGCCTGCCGGAAGCTTTGTGTCTCTGGTGGGGGAATCAGGCTGCGGCAAGAGTACGATTGCCGGACTCCTTTCCGCCCGAAACCATGGATTTTCCGGAAAGATCACCATCGGCGGAATTCTGCTTTCCGAGGTGAAGGAAACGGATCTGATGAAGCATGTGGTACTGGTCCGGCATAACAGTTACCTGTTTAAAGGGACTGTGGAAGAAAATCTGAGGATGGCAAAGCCGGATGCTTCAAAAGAGGAGATGAATGCGGTTCTTGAAAAGGTCAATCTGCTGGGATTTTTAAAAACACAGGAGGGTCTGCAGACAAAGCTGCTGGAAAAAGCGGGGAATCTGTCCGGCGGGCAGTGTCAGCGGCTGGTAATTGCCAGAGCGCTCCTGCAAAATGCCCCTGTTTATATTTTCGATGAGGCAACTTCCAATATAGATGTGGAAAGTGAAGAAATGATCATGGATGTGATCCATGAAATTGCCCGGACCAAAACGGTGCTTCTGATTTCCCACCGTCTGGCCAATGTGGTAAAATCTGACAGGATCTATTTCCTGAAAGACGGTGAGATCAGGGAAAGCGGAACCCATGAAGAACTGATGAAAGCGGGCGGCGCATACAGCCGTCTCTATGACAGCCAGATGGCGCTGGAGAATTACGGGAAGGAGGGAATTGCTTAATGGGCAAAGAGAAGAGAAACGGGCAGCATGGGGCAGGCACGGAACATTCTGCAGCAGTGCAGAAGCGCAGGAGCGCACTTTCCATCATGGGAAGCCTGATCGGTCTGGTAAAGCCTTTGCTTCATATTATGGCGGCAGCCATTATTCTGGGAACGGCAGGATACCTGTGTGCCATTTTCCTGACCATTCTGGCAGTACAGGCCATTGTGCACGGACTGCTGGCAGGTGCTGCAGGAATTACCGTCCCGGTGAAAAATATGTGGCTGGTATCTGCTCCGGTAAATACCATTCTTACGGTGATGATCGTCATTGCCGTACTCCGCGGGATCCTGCATTATGCGGAACAGTACTGCAATCACTTCATTGCATTTAAACTGCTGGCGATCATCCGTCATAAAGTATTTGCCGCGCTGCGCAGACTCTGTCCGGCGAAGCTGGAGGGACGGGATAAAGGAAATCTGATTTCCATCATCACAACCGATATCGAGCTGCTGGAGGTATTCTATGCACATACCATTTCCCCTATTGCCATAGCTGTATTGACGTCATTGATCATGGTGATCTTCATGGGAAGATACCATGTGCTGGCCGGACTTCTTGCTCTGGCAGCCTATCTGGTCGTGGGTGCGGCAATTCCCATGTGGAATGGCAGACGCGGCAGCCGCAGAGGGATGGAATTCCGTACCGGTTTCGGAGAATTGAACAGCTTTGTACTGGATTCACTCCGGGGGCTGGATGAGACCATTCAGTACGGTCAGGGAAAGAAAAGGAAAGAACAGATGTCACAACGCTCTGAGGATCTGGCACAGATGCAGGAAGAATTAAGCAGGATGGAAGGTTCCCAGCGTTCCTTTACCAATCTGGTGATCCTTCTGGCATCTTTCGGCATGCTGGCGCTGACTATCGGGCTGTACGGCAGAGGGGATATGGGATTTGAAGGGATCCTGACCTGCACCGCTGCCATGATGGGGTCATTCGGACCGGTGGTTGCGCTGTCCAACCTGTCCAACAACCTGAACCAGACACTGGCTTCGGGAGAAAGAGTTCTTTCCCTGCTGGAGGAGAGGCCGCTGGTGGAGGAGGTTCCTCTGCCGGAGGGAATGGAAAGCAGAGGTTCCCTTGCAGGTACGCGGGCAGATTTTGCAGGTGCGCGGGCAGATCATGTAACCTTCCGTTATGAAGAGGAAATCATTTTAGATGATTATTCCCTGAAGCTGGAACCGGGCCGGATCACAGGAATCCATGGAGCAAGCGGTTCCGGAAAATCCACCCTGCTGAAGCTTCTCATGCGGTTCTGGGATGTGAATGATGGAAATATATGGGTAAATGACGAAAATGTGAAAACGATCCCGACAAAGCATATGCGGAATATGGAAAGCTATGTAACACAGGAAACCCATCTGTTCCACGATTCTATTGCCAACAATATCGCTATTGCGAAACCGGGTGCGGAAAGAAAAGAAATCATGGAAGCAGCAGAAAAAGCATCGATTCATGATTTTATTATGACGCTTCCAAAGGGATATGATACGGAGGTGGGCGAGCTGGGAGATACCCTGTCAGGCGGTGAAAAACAGCGGATCGGCATTGCGAGAGCTTTTCTCCATGATGCACCCATGATCCTTATGGACGAGCCCACCAGCAATCTGGATTCCCTGAACGAAGGCATCATATTAAAGTCACTGAAAGAATCGGCGGAAAAGAAAACGGTGGTTCTGGTATCTCATAGAAAATCAACCATGAATGTGGCGGATGTGGTGTACGAGATGGAAAACGGACGGATTTCGTAAAAAGGATTGACGGCTTTCGAAACCGGTATTATAACTAAAGAGTTGTTTTTGTTCGACCTGGTGCAGCTGTACAGAATTTCAGGTTCTGCACAGCTGCCAGTCAGTTATAAAAGGGAGAGGAAGTTACGTATGACAAAAAGTATGACAGAGGGCAGGCCGTTTCAGCTGATGCTGCAGTTTGCCCTTCCTTTATTGGTCGGCAATCTTCTGCAGCAGACCTATAATATTATTGATGCTGCAATTGTGGGAAGAGTGCTGGGTACGGAGGCTCTGGCCAGTGTGGGAGCTTCCAGCAGTGTGCAGTTTCTTGTGCTTGGATTCTGTATGGGAATGTGCAGCGGATTCGGTATTCCGGTGTCGCAGCGATTTGGCGCCCGTGATTATGAGGGGATGAGAAATTATATTTTTCATGCCCTGTTTCTGACGGGAATCACGGCGGTGATCCTGACCTGCGTCTGCAGTATCCTCTGTCCGCAGATCCTCAGGATTCTGTCAACTCCGGACAATATTTACGAGGGAGCCTATCAGTATCTGCTGATTCTGTTTCTGGGAATTCCCTTTACGCTGCTTTATAATCTGCTGTCCGGTATCCTGCGTTCGGTAGGGGACAGCAGAACGCCTTTTTTCTTTCTGGCATTTTCCACGGTCCTGAATGTAGGGCTGGATCTGTTCTGCATTCTGGTACTAAAATGGGGTGTGGCCGGTGCAGCCGCTGCGACCATAACGGCGCAGGCAGTGAGCGGGATTCTGTGTCTTGTTTTTATTGTGAAACGGGTGGAACTGCTCCATCTGTCTTCTAAAAACTGTCATGTTAAATCAGGGGCGGTAGGAACCATGCTGGTGATGGGACTTCCCATGGGACTTCAGTTTTCCATAACCGCCATCGGCAGTATGGTGATGCAGTCAGCCAACAACGGACTGGGAAGTGTTTATGTTTCCGGATTTACGGCAGCCATGCGCATCAAGCAGTTTGTTATGTGTCCCTTTGATGCCATTGCCAACGCAGTGTCCGTCTTCTGCGGACAGAATCTGGGTGCGGGCCGTGCGGACCGGATCCGGAAGGGTATATGGGAAGGTCTGGGCATCAGTATCTTTTACGGAATCTGTGCAGGTCTTGTCCTGATTTTCGGCGGAAGAACCTTATCGCAGCTTTTTGTAAGCGGTTCAGCTGCGGAAGTGCTGGATGCGGCTGCAAAATATCTGCGCTGCCTTGGTTTCTTCTTCTGGTGTCTGGCCATTCTGAATGTATGCCGCCTCAGCACACAGGGACTGGGCTATTCAGGAAGGGCTGTATTTTCCGGTGTAATGGAAATGTTTGCAAGAATCATTGTCAGTGTGGTATTTGTAAAATCCTATGGCTTTACGGCCATCTGTTTTGCCGATCAGACGGCATGGGTTGCAGCCTGCTGCTATATTGTTCCCACCTGCTTCTGGTGTGTCAGAAAGGTTTCCGGGAAAATATCCGCAGCAGACGTATGATGGGACTATTTTTTCTTCTGCCGTTCGGCTTCAAGCTGCGCAATACCGTTGTAAAAATACCTGCAGTCCTCATCCCATTGGTGATATCCGTCTTTTCCGCGGAAATCGGTCATGGGATGGTGTTCTGCCAGATATGCACCGAGATATCCGGTGACCAGGCCGGCTCCGTAATAATTCATATGCGTGCCGCCGTCCCGGGTATCTTTTTTCCAGTTCAGTCCCATATCTTTAAGAACATCGGAGGTATTCATATCCAGAAATTCCAGTCCGTTCCGGCTGCAGAATTCCTGTGTCTGTTCATGGTACTGATATTCCCAGTCTGATGTTGACGGAAGTGCGGCAATGATCAGCTGCGCCCCGTTTTCTTCACACAGCTGTTCAATCTTCAGCACCTGTTTTTCCACAATGGGGCTGAGAACTTCATCGAAGGAATCCTTCTCTTTCATATAACTTTTGCCCTTTTTGCTGGATTTGGTATTAAAATTCACATAATATCCCTTGGTAACGGAGTGGGATGCCTGTATCAGCTCCCATACGGGATATTGAAACAGTTTGGTCAGTGTCCGGTGATAGGAAATCAGCGGGCAGACGGAGGCAAGACTGGCTTTTACGCAGCTGTTCAGGTTTTCTGTCAGGGTGGTGTTGCGGAAAAAGAAGCTGGCTTCCAGAACGATTACGGAAGGCGACTGTTTTTTGAATATTTTTTTCAGGTACAGCTCTGCGTCGAAAGGATCCACGCCGGGTTCGCCCCAGGTGTAGCCGGTGATGCCGTAATCTTTCCAGAGCTGCATGGGAATGATTCCGCTGCGGACATTGCTGTTGCCGATGGCAACGAAATCTACGGTATTTTCCGGTTCTTCGAAAATTCCCCAGGGACTGCTGTCTGCCATAGGGTCCGGATTACGGAGCGTGATTACGGACAGGCAGGACAGCGATTGCAGAAGTATAACCAGAATCAGGCAGAACAGCAGTGCTTTTACCGGTTTTTTATGTTTTTTGAAAAATGTATTTTTATTGCTTGTTTGCATCATATCGTATTTGCTCCTGTTGATTGATCAAAATTGGGCATAGATGAAATCCACGGTTCCGTATCCGGGACCATAAGCGCCTGCTGCTGCCAGAAGACAGATGGCTGCCAGATAGACACACCAGCGTACCGGCAGAGCGCGGCTGCTGATGGTTTTCCGGATACGGATTCCTCTTTCCTGCAGAATTCCGATGACGATGACCAGAAGGAGAAAGGCAAGGAACATGGACCATTCCATAAGACCGATCCGGTGACCGAGCAGAGCCTGTGACAGGGTTTCTTTTCCGGTCATGCCGTTTCGGAAAATGGCAAAAAACATTTTTCCGGCTTCTCTAAGTCCGTCGGCACGGAAGATCAGCATCCCCAGATTCACAAGGCAGAATGTCCGGAATATCTGAAAACCATGATAGATCCTGCTTTCCCGGTTGATGGACAGTGCCCCTGTGACTTTTACAAACAGCGGCTCCAGCAGCATGCCCAGAACGACGATCGTGTAATAATACAGACCGTAGAAAATATATTTCCACTCAGCGCCATGCCAGATGCCGTTGCCGAACCATACGGCAAACAGCGCCGCAATCATGGGAAGGCAGGAAGCATAGTAGGGTTTCATGTATTCTCTGGTCTTCTTTGTCAGGTTCTGAAAGGGTCGGCTGATGGAAATCGGATAGAAAATATAATCTCTCAGCCAGCTGCCCAGCGTTATATGCCACCGTCTCCAGAATTCATTGACGCTTCTGGAAAAGAAAGGGCGCCTGAAGTTTGATTCCAGTTCAATGCCGAACAGTGCGGCGATGCCGGTTACCATATCCATACATCCGGAAAATTCCATATAGATCTGACAGGTATAGCAGCATACGCCCAGAATAATGATGGGCGAAGGAACATCTGCCCAGGAATTAAATACGTACTTTACGTAGAGACTGAGCCTGTCTGCAATAAGCACTTTTTTCAGCAGCCCCCATAAGATCAGCTGCAGACCTTCACAGAATGTTTCATAGCAGAAAGGATGTCCTTCTTCCAGCTGTTTTCCCAGCTGATGATAGCGGGAGATCGGCCCCTCCACAATGACGGGGAAAAAGAAAAGGAAAAGAAGAAGCTTCAGGTAATTTCTCTGAGCCTGACAGGTTCCGCGGGAAATATCGATGAGGTAGCTGGCTGCGGAAAGCGTATAGAAGGAAACACCCAGAGGCATCATCAGGTGAAAAACGGGGATCTGAGAGGAAATCCGGAATCTGTCCAGCAGAAGGTTCAGATTCTGGCAGAAGAAATTCAGATATTTTACGGAAAAGAGGATGGCAAACAGCAGGAGACAGGAAAAAACAAGCACGCGGCGTTTCTTTTTCTCTGTCTCCTTTTTTAACAGTTTGCGCTCCTCTTTTGGCAGCCCTTTTTTCCGTTCCTGAAATTCCAGCTGGATTTTTTCCAGACAAATACCTGTCACGTATACCAGAAGGGTGGTGGCAAGCAGGATCAGGATCCGTCCGCCGCAGGAAAGCAGATAGAAAGCGGCGCTGGAAATCAGCAGGGCCAGATAGCGCAGCCGCAGCGGCAGCAGATAATACAGCATCACCGCCGCAGGCAGGAAAATAATTACAAAAAACCAGTCATTATACTGCATGGACTATTCATCCTCCTCGATTCTCTGAACCATATCATAAATAGCCCGGGCAGAACTGAAATTCTCGGGGATGATGTAGGGAAGCGTGATTTCAATATCGAACGCATCGTTCAGTTCACCTGTCAGAAGCATAATTTCCATGGAGGTGAGAATCTGGCGGTTGACCAGATCCTGCTCCTGTGTAAAATCAACACCGGGTTTCAGATTGCTTAAAATATTAATAACTGTTTCCATAATTGTTTTCTCCTGTCTGTATTTTGTTTTGCTTATATTTTATTTAGTCTGTGTTTCGGGTATTTCCTGTGTGGCGGCATTTTACCTCACTGCTTCTGTATCAGTTCAAGGAAATATTTACGGTCGGTTTTGCCGTTGGCATTGCAGGGCATCTGCCGTACCTTTTCGATTTTCTGAGGGCACATGTAAGGGGGGAGCTTTTCCTGCAGGAGTCTGCCGATTTCATCAGTCTTCCCTTTACCCTGATAGAAGATGAGAATCCGGTCTGTTTTGTCATCATAGATGCAGACGCTGCTGTCCACCTGTTCCAGACCGTTGCAGACAGCTTCGATTTCACCGGGTTCGATGCGGTATCCCATATGTTTGATCTGCAGATCTCTGCGGCCGATATAGATCAGTTCTTGGCGGTCATTGTACCGCACAAGGTCACCTGTCCGGTAAACGGTTTCGGGAAAAGCTTTCTGAAGAGGATTCTGTACAAAGAATTCAGCGGTTTTTTCGGGATTGTTGTAATATCCATCTGATAGAAAGCTGCCCCTCACGTACAATTCACCGATTTCCTGACCACTGGCAGCCTTTCCTTCATCAGTTACGATAAAGACATCACAGTTATCGCAGGCATGGCCGATGGGGAGAGTTTCTCCGTTGTCGAATTCCCGGTCAATCGTGTACCAGGTACAGATATCTGTGGTTTCCGTGGGACCGAACAGATTGCTGTAGCAGGCATCAGGAATATATTTTCTCCAGTAATTCAGATATTTCACCGGCATAACCTCACCTGCAAACATGATCTGCTTAAGATAAAGAGGGATTTTGAGTGCAAATGCATCCCAGCCGGTGATGATTCCCAGTGCAGAGGGTACCCAGTAAATGGTATTGATCTGATACTGATTCATGTAATCGATCAGCATGGTGGGGAATGAGAAATACTGCCTGGGAATGATCTGGAGTCTGGCACCGGTAAAAAGAGTACTGAAAAGATCTGTCACGGACATACTGAAGTAAAATGGTGTCTGACTTCCGAAAATAACCGCATCGTCAATGTGAAATGTCTGAATTACCCAGCTTGTATAGGCAATAACGGACCGGTGGCTGATGACAGCGCCCTTTGGTGTGCCTGTGGAACCCGAAGTATAGAGGATATACAGCGTATCCGTATCAATTGATCTTCTGCGAATCCGCGCCAGAGCAGAGGAATCTTCAGCTGCTTTTTGTGCTTCCTCAAGCAGAATAACAGGAACTCCCAGCTCATCTGCAGCAGCCAGATGAGCGGTATCGGTCAGAACTGCGGCGGGCTGCAATGTGCTGAAGATCCTCTGAATACGGTCTGCAGGCTGGGAGGCATCAAGAACGGTATAGAAATTGCCGCTGTAAACCACTCCCATCATGGCAGCTGCGCAGGCAGGTGATTTATCCAGGAAGACGGCCACCGGCTGCTGAAAGACATGAAGCTTTCTGATCAGAAAGCTGCCGATCTGCCGTGCCTGTTCCTGAAATTCCTGACAGGTCAGCCGGCTGACAGAATCGGCAATAAGAACTTTCTGAGGATTGCGCGAAAGGGCAGTCTCCATATATTCAAGTACATTTTTCATTGGAACGAAACCTCCTGAAAAGTAGATTGCAGACAGCAAAAATACCCTTTTGCTGTTTTTCAACAGCATAAAGGGCATATCTTAACAGTTTCTTAACTTGAGAGATAATTAATAGAATCTTATATCCCGGAGAAATTTCTTAAGAGGTTCTTAAAAAATGTAAAACAATTGAAACGTTGTGTACTAATCGTAAAAACAGTAACCCCGGCCCCATTCTGTGCGGATATAACGTGGATCTCCCGGATTTTCCTCAATCTTCAGACGCAGCTTCCGGATATGGACCATGACGGTATTGCTGCAGGAATGGTAGAAAGGTTCATTCCAGATGGTTTCATAAAGATTCTGTATGGAAAAAATCTTTCTCCGGTGCTTCATAAACAGCTTCAGCATCCGGTATTCGATATCCGGCAGCTCGATACGCTGATCCAGACGAAAAACCTCATTATACTGTTCACTGACTTTAAGATCCCCTGCAATCAGCCAGGTTTCCGGATTGCGTTGGGGTTCACAAAGATATACCTGATAACGGCGCAGCAGTGCTGCAACGCGCAGCAGCAGTTCATTGCTGTCAAAGGGTTTGGTGAGATAATCGTCGCCGCCTGCCAGAAACCCCCGTTCTTTGTCTGAAAGGGTATCCAGAGCGGAGAGAAACAGGATCGGGACGTTGCAGCGGCAGTCACTGCGGATCTTTGTGCTGATCTCATATCCGGAAATATCCGGCAGCATAATATCCAGAATAATCAGAGAAGGCCCCCTGTTCAGCTGTTCCAGCGCTTCCTTGCCGTTCTGAGCAGGAATAACACAGTAACCTGCATGTTCAAGCAGAGTCGATAACGCCTCCCGTACATCTTTATCATCTTTAACAAGAAGAATTTTAGTCATTTGTGTCACTTTATCACACCTCGATTTTATTCTTTTTTCAGTATAACACATGAAGCGGAATCTGACATGATATTTTTCAGGGCAGCTGAATCTGCAGAAAATGTGGATTGGCACGGTATGTTGACAGATGCTTTTGGAAATGATATTTTTTATGTAAAAGAAAGGAATTGTTTTATGAAATACGATGTTATCATTATCGGGGCCGGCCCCGGAGGGATTTTTTCCGCTTATGAACTGATACAGAAGAAACCGGGACTGAATATTGCAGTTTTTGATACGGGTAATTCTCTGGAGAAAAGGCATTGTCCCATTGATGGAGAAAAGGTAAAAAGCTGTATTAAATGTAAAACCTGTGCGATTATGAGTGGTTTTGGCGGGGCAGGGGCTTTTTCTGATGGAAAATATAATATTACCAATGATTTCGGAGGTACGCTTTATGAGCATATCGGACGTGCCGAAGCCATCAGGCTGATGAAATATGTGGATGAGATCAATGTATCCCATGGCGGTCAGGATACAAAGCTGTATTCCACCGCGGGAACCCAGTTTAAGAAGCTTTGTCTGCAGAACGGACTGAGGCTTCTGGATGCATCGGTACGTCATCTGGGCACGGATATCAATTATATTGTACTGAAAAATATTTATGAAGAACTGAAGGATAAGGTGGATTTTTATTTCCGTACTCCTGTTGAACGTATGGAAATTCTTAAAGATGGCTATCGGGTCTTCTGCGGGGATAAGCATTTTGAATGCAGCAGATGTATTGTATCGGTGGGAAGAAGCGGAAGCAAATGGATGGAAAAGATCTGCAGAGAGCTGGATATTCCTACAAAGTCCAATCGTGTGGATATCGGAGTGCGTGTGGAACTGCCGGCTGTGATTTTTTCTCATCTGACAGACGAGCTCTATGAAAGCAAGATTGTATACCGCACAGAAAAGTTTGAGGATAATGTGCGTACCTTCTGCATGAATCCTTACGGAATCGTTGTTAATGAAAATACAAACGGTATTGTGACAGTAAACGGACACAGCTATGAAGGTAAGGAAAAAAGGACGGACAATACCAACTTTGCACTGCTGGTAGCCAAGCATTTTTCAGAGCCGTTTAAGGACAGCAACGGATACGGTGAAAGCATTGCGCGCCTTTCCAACATGCTGGGAGGCGGTGTGATCGTGCAGCGTTTCGGTGATCTTGTACGGGGAAGGAGAACCAATGAAAAACGTCTTGCGGAGAGTACTGTAACGCCGACACTGGCTGCCACTCCCGGAGATCTGAGTCTTGTGCTTCCCAAGCGCATACTTGACGGCATTATTGAGATGATTTATGCGCTGGATAAGATTGCACCGGGCACTGCCAATGATGATACGCTGCTTTACGGTGTGGAAGTCAAGTTCTATAATATGGAAGTGGAGATTGACGAAAATCTGGAAAGCAGATATAAAGGTCTTTATATTATCGGTGATGGCAGCGGAGTAACGCATTCCCTTTCCCATGCTTCTGCCAGCGGAATTTATGTGGCACGCCGCATTGCTGAAGAATCCGAATAGAAGTTCACAGGGCTCCTGCGGACAGGAGGAGCAGTAAATGGCAGGTAAACCTGCTGTGAAAGCGGGAGGAATTTATGGAAACACGGGAAGTGTTAACAAAGCTGAAACAGGGTGAGATTTCCATCGAAGAGGCGGAACAGTTTTTCCGCAGACAGCCTTTTGAAGAGATGGGTTATGCGAAACTGGACATGCACCGGAAAGTAAGATCCGGATTTGCAGAGGTAATTTACTGCAGCGGTAAGGCAGATGAGCATCTTCTGCATATTTTTGAGAGATTATATGAGCAGGACGGGGAAGTTTTCGGCACAAGAGCGTCGCAGCACCAGTATGAACTGATCAGAGAGAGATTTCCCCGGGTTCAGTATGATCCCATATCACGAATTATAAAAATTGAAAAAAAGAATAAAAAGCTTGTGGGAAGAATTGCGGTATGTTCCGCGGGAACGGCGGATATCCCTGTGGCGGAGGAGGCTGCTCAGACAGCAGAATACTTCGGAACGAAGGTTGAACGGATGTATGATGTGGGCGTCAGCGGTATCCACCGCCTTTTGTCGCAGCTGGATGTGATACAGGAAGCAAACTGTGTTGTGGCAGTGGCCGGCATGGAAGGAGCTCTTGCCAGTGTTCTGGGAGGTCTGGTGGATAAACCGGTCATTGCAGTTCCCACATCGGTGGGTTACGGAGCAAGTATGAATGGCCTGTCTGCTCTGCTGACCATGATCAATTCCTGCGCCAACGGCATTGCGGTGGTCAATATCGATAACGGATATGGAGCCGGTTATATGGCAACGCAGATCAACCGTCTGGCGGTGAAAGGCCTGACAGAGGGTGGAGGGGAAGACAATGAATAATCGTCAATTATATTTGGAATGTTATTCCGGAATCAGCGGAGATATGATGGTGGCTGCTCTGCTGGATCTGGGAGCTGATGAGAGGGTGCTGCGCCAGGCACTGGAAAGTCTGAAAATTTCCGGTTATGAAATTTTTATCAGCCGTGTAAAAAAAGCCGGTCTGGAGGTGTATGATTTCCATGTGAGGCTGGATGCAGAGCATGAGAATCATGATCATGACATGGAATATCTGCATGGAGCAGCTCCTGTGCATGATGAATCTCACAGTCATCTGCATTCCCATGAACACCGGGGATTGTCTGAGATTCTGGAAATTATCCGTTCGGGAGACCTGACACCCCGGGCAGCAGAAACAGCGGAGAGGATTTTCAGAATTATTGCAGAAGCGGAGTCAGAAGCTCATGGTGTGCCTGTTGAACAGGTACATTTTCATGAAGTTGGAGCTGTGGATTCCATCGTTGACATTGTGTCTGCAGCGGTCTGTCTGGATAATCTGGGAATCGACCGGGTGATCGTTTCGGAACTGAGTGAAGGCAAAGGAACGATCCGCTGTCAGCATGGGATGCTTCCGGTGCCGGTGCCTGCGGTCAGCCATATTGTCCGGGAGTATGGGATCAGCATGCATTTAACAGACGTGGAAGGAGAACTGGTAACTCCTACAGGAGCTGCCATTGCGGCAGCGGTCCGTACTGCTGACCGGCTGCCCGAACGGTTTGTAATTGACAGAGTGGGTATGGGTGCCGGCAAACGGGATTATCCGGGAACTGCAGGTATCCTTCGTGCCATGCTGATTCATGAGCCGGTACAGGAACAGAATCCGGTGTACAAGCTGGAAAGCAATATTGATGACTGCAGCGGGGAAGTTCTGGGCTATGTGATGGGAAGGCTTCTGGAAGCAGGGGCCAGAGATGTCAGTTATACACCTTTATATATGAAAAAAAACCGTCCCGCCTATCAGCTTAATGTCATATGTGACGAAAAAAGTATTGAGAAGATGGAACAGATTATTTTCACGGAAACCACCACCATCGGTATCCGAAGGATCAGAGTTGAAAGGACGGTTCTGAACCGTGAAATCCATCATGTACTGACACCACTGGGAGAGGCGCAGGTAAAAGTCTGCAGCATGAAGTCCTGTGAGAGAGCATATCCTGAATATGAATCAGCTGTTTCACTTGCCATGGATCATCATCTGCCTCTGGCAGATGTATACCGGATGATCGGGCTGGCATGGGAAGCGGAAAAACAGGAGAAGGAACAATTACTGAAGAAAAATCCGGAGGAAGAAGTTTGATGGAAGAGATGAATCAGAACCCGCTGGGTACCGCCCCTGTGGCAGGTCTGCTCCGTAAATTTGCCGTACCCAGTATTATTGCCATGCTGGTCAGTTCCCTGTATAATATTGTGGACCAGTTCTTCATCGGGCGCAGTGTGGGGGAACTGGGCAATGCAGCCACCAATGTGGCATTTCCGTTAACTACGTCATGTACAGCCATTGCACTGCTTTTTGGAATCGGCGGTGCGGCAGCATTCAATCTGACCATGGGGCGTGGGGAAAGGGAAAAAGCAATTTATTACATTGGCAATGCTCTGGTCTGCCTTTTCGGTCTGGGGCTGATCCTGTGCGTGATCACACAGCTGTTTCTGACTCCCATGCTCAGATTTTTCGGTTCACCGGACAATGTACTGGATTATGCCCGGGCTTATACGGGGATTACTTCCTTCGGCTTTCCGTTTCTCATACTGGCCAATGGCGGAGGACATCTGATCCGTGCAGACGGAAGTCCGGGATTTACCATGATCAGCAATGTATCAGGTGCTGTTATCAATACAATTCTGGATCCGGTTTTTATTTTCCGTTTACATATGGGAATGCAGGGTGCTGCTCTGGCAACGATTATCGGACAGATTTTTTCAGGCTGTCTTGTAATCTGGTATATGAAATTCCGTTTTAAAACAGGAAAGCTTCGCATCTGCCATCTGATTCCTCGTTGGGAATACTCCGGAAAAACTGTTTCTCTGGGAATGACTCCCTGTTTTAATCAGCTGGCCATGACGGTGGTTCAGATTGTCATGAATCAGTCACTGACTTATTACGGACGGATGTCTGTATACGGAGAATCGGTTCCTCTGGCCTGTGTGGGAATCATTTCAAAAGTCAATATGGTATTTTTTTCCTTTATTATAGGATTGTCTCAGGGAATGCAGCCCATTGCCAGCTTTAACTACGGTGCCAGGAAATACAGCCGTGTAAGGAAGGTTTACAGGATGTCCATCATATCCGGACTTGTCATTTCGACATTTTCTTTTTTACTGTTTCAGATATGGCCCAGGGAGATTATCAATCTGTTCGGTTCCGGTTCGGAGGAATATGTACACTTTGCCGTATCTTATTTCCGGATTTTTCTGTTTTTCACTTTCCTGAACGGGATACAGCCCATCAGTTCCAATTTCTTTACATCCATCGGAAAACCGAAAAAGGGTATTTTCCTGTCTCTGACAAGGCAGATTCTTTTCCTTCTGCCGCTGATTATCCTTCTGCCGCTGTTTATGGGAATTGATGGAATCATGTATGCAGGTCCTGTGGCAGATCTGATTGCAGCTGCAGTGAGTATGGTTCTGGTAATAAAGGAATTCAGATCCTTTCCGGTATCAGATGATTTTTCTGTTGATTTCAGGAAATAAATCCTGTAGAATAAACTGTGGCAGACAGATGCCCGCAGATTAAAAATAATGGAGATATATATGGAAAAAATTAGATTAATAACAGATTCAGCCAGTGACATTTCTTATGAAGATGAGAAAAAGTATGATATTCGTGTTCTCCCTTTCGAGGTGGTTCTGGGAGAGAAAAGCTATGTGAGCAGAGTAGATTTTGATAATGAGGGTTTTTATGAGCTGATGGCTCAGAATGATGAGATTCCCAAGACATCTCAGATTACTCCGTTTGCATTTCAGGAACTGTATCAGGAGGAAGTTGACAACGGATATACAGATCTGATTCTGGTTCTGATTAATTCAGGCGGATCGGCAACTCATGGTAATGCGGTTATGGCAAAGGATCTGTTTTTTGATGAACACCCGCAGCTGCAGGACAAAGTGCGTATCCATATATTCGATGGAATCGGATATTCCGCATTTTACGGGTATACCGTAGTCAATGCAGGCCGTATGCTGCAGGAAGGAAAGTCTGCGGATGAGATTACTTCTTATCTGGGTGAGGCATTAAAGAACAGGAGAATCTATTTCGGTATGTATACTCTGAAATATGCAGGAAAATCAGGGCGTATCCCCAGTGCTGCCGCATTTATCGGAGATAAGCTGAATCTCAAGCCGGTTATGAAGATTTGCGACAATACTATTTCCACTGCTGCAAAAGTACGCGGGGAAGGTAAACTTGCCAATAAGATTATGACTATGGCTCTGGCGGAGATGGAGCCCGGTTCTCCTTATCAGATCATATATGGAAGTGATTTGTCAACCCGCGATGAGATGGAGGCTCTGATGACCGGCAAACTTGGTTATGGTCCGGATGCATACTATCAGATTGGCGCAGCGGTTTCGGCCAATGCGGGTCCGAAGGTAACAGGTCTGGCTTTTGACCTGAAAAAGAGTGAATAGGTAATTGATATTCTGCAGCGTGCTGTGCGGGCGGGAAATACAGCTTCAACGATTTTTTTCTTGACAGATGCCTGATGTTATGGGTATAATGTAGAAACTGCCTATGAGGGAGTAGTTTGCACGAGGGTGTGATATGTCAACATACTGGCCGTCCGGTCTGGCATATCTTAAAAAACGAGACTCATACACAGCAGATGATGGAAGTATTGTATGGATGATATCTTCCCATGCTGTGTATGGTCTCGTTTTTTGTTGAGTGCATTCTTCCGGGCAATTTTACAAATGATTATTAACAGGAGGATGAACAATGGGATTCGTTGAGCTTTTTATACTCGCGGTGGGATTATCTATGGATGCGTTTGCTGTATCAATCTGTAAGGGACTGGCCGGCGGACAGATCGGTGTAAAGGAGATGGGGCTGGCCGGCGTATGGTTCGGCGGTTTTCAGGCCCTGATGCCGGTAATCGGATATATTCTGGGAGCATCTTTTGCCGATTATATTACTGCGTTTGATCACTGGATTGCGTTTGCGCTGCTGGCTGTTATCGGCGGGAATATGGTGAAGGAATCTTTTTCAAAGGAAGAAGAGGAAGTTAACAATTCGTTTGGTGTTAAAACGATGTTTGTCATGGCGGTAGCCACCAGCATTGACGCACTGGCTGTTGGTATTACGTTTGCATTTCTGAAGGTAAATATTGTGGCTGCAGCAGTTTTTATCGGCTGTACAACCTTCATTTTTTCAGCTGCAGGAGTAAAGATCGGAAGTGTCTTCGGAACAAAGTACAAAGCAAGGGCAGAGCTGGCCGGAGGAGTGATCCTGATTCTTCTTGGACTGAAGATTCTTCTGGAGCATCTGGGACTGCTGGGTTAAGCTGTCGGAAAAGGCTTCTGCATCCGATATTATGCCAAAGAGAAGTAGAAGAGAGGTTTTAGTTTGAGTACGTATTTAATTGATTTTGAAAATGTTAAATCCGGCGGTCTTGCCG
The DNA here is from genome assembly GCA_034086685.1 of Lachnospiraceae bacterium. Taxonomy (GTDB): domain Bacteria; phylum Bacillota; class Clostridia; order Lachnospirales; family Lachnospiraceae; genus TWA4. Next base: position 49,719 of record JAXDZY010000133.1, on the reverse strand, counting down.
GAATCAATCACATAGGGAAAGAGGACAGCGTGCATCTGTTCTGGAGTGCCCGTGAAAATAAAATAAGCATTGAGATGATGGAGATGATCCGGAGCAGTGAATCGGAAATCGTCATGCACAAAGCGGTTACAGGTGAAAGAGATGCGCTGGATCATCAGCTCTGCAGTTATCTGGGCTTTCTTGCAGGTGCAAAGGGAGAGAAAAGCTTTGTAATCGTCAGCAATGACAAAGCCTATGATCATCTGATCGAATTCTGGAGACGGATGAACGATACAATTCATATTCAGAGAGTTTCTGAGATTTCCCGTGTATCGGAACTTCCGTCGGAAGAGATGAAAGTATCTGCAGTTGTTTTGCCGGTGGAAGAGGCAGCACCTGCAGGACAGGCTGTGTCCGGAGAAAAAACCGCATATGGAGAAAAAACAGTATCGGCTGAAAGGCCGGTGCCTGCGGAAACTGAGGCTTCAGAAGCGGAGACAGCAGCTTTTGAAGTTCGTGGCGGAAGAAATTACCGCAGACGTGAACGGAGCGGAAAATATCTGAAAGGCGGCAGGGCAGGCCGCGGCAGCCGCAGAAATATTTTTATGGAAGAACGTGCTGAAGATACCAGAACAGCTGAACAGGTGAGGGAATCTGAAGGGACGGCAGCATATGCTGCAGCACAGCCTGCTGTTGAAGTAAGCCCTGCCGCTTACGTGGTTACAGGAATCAAGACTGTTCTGGTGGAAAGCGGTTTTACTGCAGACGGAATTCTTGATAATCGAAATAATTCTCAGCAGACCGAAGAAATCCCGGCAGGGAAAAGTGAAGATCCCGATGTTTCAGACAAAAAAACTGAAGTAAAAAAAGAGGAAAAAAAGCCGGAGAAATCAGACGACGCTTGGAATGAACAGGGGAAAAACTCTCAGAATCCGAAAAAGCCTGATGAGGCTGAAAAAAAACCGGAACCGGAGATAAAGCCTGAAAAGAAATCTGAAAATGCACCGGAAGAACAGGCGGAAACAACGACTGAAAATACACCGGCAGGACAGGCGGAATCAGAACCTGATAAAAGACCGGCAAAAACCGAACCGGAACAGAAAACAGAAGATCAGGCAGAACCGGAGAAAAAGTCAGAAATACAGACAGAAACAGAATCCGGTCAGAATCAGGACAATGAATCCGGAAAAGAGAATGCTGAAGCGGTAAAAGAAGAAGCTTCAGAAGAACAGGAGAAAAAAACACGTACCAGATCAGCCCGTCCTGCGGGCCGAAAAAGAGGAAGACCTCCCAAAAAGGAACATGCGGATAATTTTCCCGAAATCAAAATTCCTGTTATAGAGTCTGATGTGATTGCTAAATGTGAAGAAGCTGCCAATGCTGAGTGGACTGGTGAGGTGGTCAGACTGATCAATCAGTCCCGGGACAAAAAAGAACTGTATTCAGCAATTGTAAAGCTTCTGGGACAGGAAAAAGGACGTACGGTATATCACGCAATCAAAGTACTGAAATAACAGAAACGCAGACAGTATCCATGTGTTGATCTGATATTTTTGATCAGCCGGTTTATCACTGGACTAAAAAGCAGAAGAAACGCAGAACCACGTTTTTTCTGCTTTTTTATTTCTTGTTTAGGATTTGTTTTCCGCTTTTTTATAAAAATTCCGAAGCAGTTAATTGCAAATACATGTGATATGTGAAATAATAAGGTATGCAATTTAGTTACATTGATATCCTGATTTTTCTTCTGCTTTTTCACGTATCCCGGATGGATCTGCTCCATCACAGAATCGGCAAGGCGGAAACGTATCTGTTGTCTGCACTGGGGATTATTTACAATGGGGATGCACTGGACTCTTTTACAGGAGGAGCTGTCTGCTCTGTGATTCCCGAAACAGTGAATCTGCTGGTTTCGGATCTTACCGGTCTCGGAGGAGGTGATATTCGCCTGATGTTTGCAGCAGGCTGTCTTCTGGGTGTGGATGGAGGAATCTGTGCTTTACTGATCAGCGGGATTCTGATGCTGTTTGCAGCCGGTATTTATTGTATTCTGAAGAAGAGGGATCCGGCGGGATTGCAACTGCCGTATGGTCCTTTTCTTTCCGCAGGCATTATTCTGATTTTGCTTAAGGAGATTTTGACAGGATGAAACGCGGCTCTGAATTTGTGGAAAATAAAAAACGCTTATTCCTGGAATAAGCGTTTCAGTAGCCCGTAGGGGAATCGAACCCCTGTTTCCGCCGTGAGAGGGCGGCGTCTTGACCGCTTGACCAACGAGCCATATTATATATTATCAAATTCAATCGAGGTGACAAGATTCGAACTTGCGGCCTCCGCGTCCCGAACACGGCGCTCTACCAAACTGAGCCACACCTCGATTTCGCTGACTTTGACAGTATATACCACTATAAAAGAAATGTCAATAGTTTTTTGAATTTTTTTAAAAATTATTTATTTATACGCAATTTCCTGCTGTTTATTCACAGAGCGGATTATCCGGTTCTGTCATCTGCAGCTGTTCCCGATGATACAGCAGATGGGAAAGCATGGCGTCATAGGCTCCGCAGGAATCGTGAGCCTGAATGGCACGGAAGATACGCTGATGATCTGACAGGAGACGAAGGTCCGCCGGACCTGCAGTATCTGTTCCCCGCTGAATCAGATTATTGTAGATTGCCGTATTGATATTGTATAGAATCATGTTGCGGCTGCATCGTGCAATATAAAGATGGAATGCTGCATCGTTGACCATGCCGGAGCAGCCTGCATGAAAAAGATTTTCCAGCTCCTGATTCAGAAGCTGAAGCTTTTCAATGTCTTCTGCGGTTATATACTGGGCGGCAAGGGCAGCACTTTTGGGTTCAATCAGCAGACATACCTGCATGAGATCCTGGTTCAGATGAGACTGATCAACTATCATGGTCAGGCCCAGAGGATCATCCCCCAGACCCTGCTTTTCTGATACAAATGTCCCTGCTCCTCGGCGAACTTCAAGAATATTGCGGGAAACAAGCAGTTTGATTGCTTCACGCACTGTATTTCGGCTGACATTCAACATGCGGGACAGTTCATATTCATTGGGAAGTTTGGTGCCTGTTGCATAATTTTCAGTCTGGATAAGGCGGATGATGGCATCAGCTGCTTTCTGCGGCAGAGTCTGCTGCGACGTGGTTGTGCTCATATAAAGCCTCCTTTTGTGAAAATGCATCTCAGCCGGGGAACTTCGTTGTGTCCATGTGCTGAGACGTACATGGATATTTACAATACCTATAAGTAGATTATATTATGTTTTTGTGAGATTGACAAGATTTATTCTGATGGCGAAATGGGTCTATCTGCACAAAATGGGGTGGAAAACAGGTGGATGTACTTTGTGAAAATTCAGTATGGTGTTGATTAAAAACGGAAATTGGAGTACTATTAGTATAAAACATAAGGAGAGAATGGAAATGGAAGACAATAAGACAAAGATTCTGGCAGGCTGTGTTCTGCTGAAAGATTATACATATGACTGGGACATGTTCCGCATGCAGCTTTTTGACGACTGGAAGATGGAGATAACAGAAGAGGCGGAAGAATTTTCGTTTCAGTTCATGGTTGGAGATGTACATATTGCATGTATGCTGGTGCCTGCACCGAAACAGGGAGCAGCTGAAGCAGGTGCGAACAATTATGAGTGGCCTGAGGCTTCCGCAGAGGCTGCCTCTCATGTGGGTCATGTGGAGATTGGCGTGATGGATTGTGAGAATCCTCTGCAGCGCCATGTACTGTTTACCATGATCGCGTCCAGTATGCTGAAGCAGGATAATGTAATCGGTCTGTATCAGTATCCGACGGTTTACAGACCTCAGACTTATATAGATGGAGCAAAAGTACTGCTGCAGGATGAATTTCCGATTACCTGCTGGGTTTACATCGGTCTGTACCGGGATAAGGATGGGTTATGGAATGGTTATACATATGGCATGGAGGATTTTGATAAGGAAGAGATGGAAATCCTTCATACCAAAGCAGGTCTGATCGAACTGTATCAGTTCATGGTACAGATTGTAACATATCTGATAACCCAGAATGATACACTGGAGCCCGGTCAGCGGATCGGCAGTAATGCAGATCATTCTTATGCTGTTACCCGTTCGGAGGCGGTTGCTTTTGATGGTGAGACTTTAAAGATCGCATTTTAAAACAGAGTTTGGTTGGACGGAATACTATGGTGCATATTTTTGTAGATTATGAAATGAATGAAATCAATAAAGAGTACAGAGAGCAGCGGTTGATCTGCAAACGGGAGATTATTGAAATCGGAGCTGTAAAGCTGGATGAGACAGGTAAAGAGATTGACTCATTTACACAGTATGTAAAACCTCAGTTTGGACAGATCACCGATTATTATGCCAATCTGACAGGGATAACCAATGAAAAAGTAGCGGAGGAACCATGTTTTCTGGAAGCCATGAAGAAATTTTATGACTGGATCGGAGATGAGGAATATACGATCTATTCATGGAGCGATTCGGATTCGATCCAGATCAGTAAGGAGGCTGTGCTGAAGGAAGAGAATGATCCGAGACTTGACCGGATGCTGGAATGCTGGGTCGATTATCAGGTTGAATTCGGCAGGCTTCTGGGAATTGAGAAAAAAGTCGGGTTGAAGGATGCTGTACATGCAATTGGAGAACAGTTTGAGGGCAGACAGCATGATGCTCTGTGGGATGCCCGCAATACTGCGGATATTTACAGATTATCGCTGGACAGGGAAAGATTTAATGCGGTGATGAAACCGATTGTGGATCTGTTCCGTCCCCAGAAAGAGATGGGAACTACTCTGGGAGAACTGTTTGGCAGTGAATTTTTAAATTTATTTTCATAAACTATTGCATTTTTAAACCAATTGTGCTAATGTATATAGGAAGCATATCAGTTGTCGGGAAAGAGTGAACGAAAGTTCACTCTTTTCGTTTGTGTTCTGATGAAATCTGAACATACTGACAGACTGAAATCACCAGAAGAAAGGAAGCGCAATATTGGCAAGACGAGAATTAGTTGAAAAACAGACAGAAGAGCTGATTGCCCCCATCATTGAAGCACATGATTTTGAACTTGTTGATGTGGAGTTTGTCAAGGAAGGCAGTACAAAGTATCTCAGAGTATATATTGACAAAGAGGGCGGCATTACTGTGGATGACTGTGAAGTAATCAGCCGGGAATTTAATGATGTACTTGACCGGGAAGATTATATTGATGAGGCGTATATATTTGAAGTCAGTTCCCCCGGACTTGGCCGTCCATTGAAGAAAGACAAGGATTTTGCCAGAAGTCTGGGTGAGGAAGTTGAAGTCAGACTTTTCAAAGCGCTGAACAAAAAGAAGGAATACACCGGTATTCTGAAAGCATTTGATGCCCAGACAGTTACCATTGTAACCGGAGAAGAAGGTCAGGAAGAAGAAGTGGTTTTTGACCGGGCAATGATTGCCCTGATCCGTCTGGCATTTGATTTCTGATGAAGAGAGCGGAAGTATTCTCCGGGATATTTCCGTGGTTCAGATATAGAGATTGTCAAAAGGAGGATAATGGAAAATGAATGAGTTATTAGAGGCCCTTACGATTCTGGAAAAAGAGAAGGATATCAGCAAGGATGTTTTACTTGATGCAATTGAAAATTCCCTGATTCAGGCGTGCAAAAGCCATTTTGGACGTGCGGACAATATTAAAGTGTTTATGAACAGGGAAACCTGCGAATATAGTTTATATGCGGAAAAGGAAGTTGTTGAGACGGTGGAGGATCCGTTGATGCAGATCAGTCTTGAAGATGCAAGAAAACTGAATTCGCAGAATTATATCGGAGATACCGCTTATGTACCGGTGAAATCGAAGGATTTTGGCCGCATTTCCACACAGATTGCCAAAAATGTTATTTTACAGAAGATCCGTGAGGAGGAACGCAAGGTACTGTTTGATCAGTATTATGCAATGGAAAAGGAAGTGGTCACCGGTATTATTCAGCGTACGGTTGGCAATAATATCAGTGTGAATATTGGTAAATGTGATGCGCTGCTTCCGGAGAATGAACAGGTACGAACAGAACATTTCGAGCCAACCCAGAGAATCAAGGTGTATATTCTGGAAGTAAAGTCAACCAGCAAGGGCCCCAGAATCCAGGTTTCCCGTACGCATCCGGAGCTGGTGAAACGACTGTTTGAAATGCAGGTTGCAGAAGTCAAGGAAGGCATTGTGGAAATCAAGGGAATCGCCAGAGAAGCAGGTTCAAGAACAAAGATGGCAGTGTGGTCCAATGATCCCAATGTGGATGCGGTTGGTGCCTGTGTTGGTGTAAATGGCGAGCGTGTCAATGCAGTTGTCAGAGAACTCTGCGGAGAAAAGGTGGATATCATTAACTGGAATGAGAATCCCGCCATTCTGATTGAGAATGCACTGAATCCTGCTCAGGTTATCTGCGTAATTGCGGATGAGGAGGAAAAAACTGCTCAGGTTATCGTGCCGGATAATCAGCTGTCTCTGGCAATCGGCAAGGTTGGACAGAACGCAAGACTGGCTGCCAAACTGACAGGATACAAGATTGATATCAAGAGTGAGACAGAAGCAAGAGAAAGCGGTCTGTTTGACGAGATCGAAGGGCTGGACAGAGAAGATGAATACATCGGATATCAGGAAACAGAAGAACCGGATGGTGAAACAGATATTTCCGATGAGGATACTGTCTCTGATACAGAAGAGGTTTCTGACTTTGCTGAAGATAACGGAGAAGTATGATGGCAGTCAAAAAGAAGATTCCCATGCGTCAATGTGTCGGATGCAGGGAGATGAAAAGTAAAAAAGAGATGATTCGTGTGATTAAAACACCGGATCAGCAGTTTATGATCGATGCAACAGGCAGAAAGAACGGCAGAGGCGCATATGTCTGTCCGTCCTGCGAGTGTCTGGAGCGTGCGATCAAAAGCAGAGGGCTGGAGCGTTCCTTTTCCTGTGCAATACCTGCAGAGGTTTATGAACAGCTGAAAGAGGAGATGAAAACAATTGAAGCAGAATAAGGCGTTATCTATGCTGGGACTTGCAAAAAGGGCCGGTAAGGTGGTCAGCGGAGAATACAGTGTGGAGAAAGCAGGTAAATCAGGAAAAGCATATCTGGTGATTGTTGCCGAAGATGCATCAGCCAACACCAGAAAGAATTTTACAGATATGTGTACTTATTATAAGCTTCCGTTGATTTTTACCGGAACAAAAGAAACACTTGGGCATGCCATAGGCTGTGAGCTTCGGGCCTGTGCTGCAGTAACAGACAGAGGATTTGCTCAGAGTATTGAGCAATGTGTGAGAGTATCGGATGGAGAGAAGGAATCAGTCTGATACGGATTTATGAAAGAATGGAGTGAGCTCTAATTGGGTAATAATATAGAAGAAACAGGAAAGAAAACAGGAGGACAGGAGGGTGCTGCACCCAAGAAACGTGCAGTTGTTTTCCGGCCTCAGAACAGCAGTCAGTCAAAAACAGTTAAAAACAACCGTCCTTCCGGTGAACGAAACAGTCAGGAATCCGGAAATCGTTCCGATAATAATGGAGGAAACCGCCAGAACAACGGAGAAAGACGTTCTTTTGGAAACGGAGAGAGACGTCAGGACGGAGGAAACCGCCAGAATAACGGGGAGAAACGTTCCTTTGGTAATGGAGAAAGACGCCAGGATGGAGAAAGAAGATCATTCGGCGGCAATGAGAGACGTCAGGATGCAGGGAACCGTCAGAGTGGTGACAGAAGAAATTCAGGAGGACGTTCCGAAGGCGGAAGAAGTTTTGGAGGAGATCGCAGAAACAGCAGCCAGGGCGGCGGCATGATCCGTCAGGATTCCTATGTGAAACCTTCACAGGCCTCCGGTAAGCAGAATAAGAAGCAGGATAATCGCTCAAAAGACAAATACAGTAAGAAAGAGCGCGAAGATAATATTAAGAAACTGGAGAAGACCAATCTTAAAAAACCTGTAAAACAGGCGGCAAAGCAGGAGGATGAGATTAAGACACTGATTCTGCCTGAGACAATCACAATTAAGGAACTGGCTGACAAGATGAAGATTCAGCCCTCTGCAATCGTTAAGAAACTGTTTATGGCAGGACAGATGGTAACCATTAATCAGGAAGTGGATTATGAAACAGCTGAAGGCATTGCCCTGGATTTCGACTACCTGTGTGAGAAAGAGGTCAAAGTGGATGTTCTGGAGGAACTTCTGAAGGATGTGGAAGATCCTGAAGATGCACTTGTGGAAAGACCTCCTGTTGTCTGTGTTATGGGTCATGTTGACCATGGTAAGACATCACTGCTTGACGCCATCCGTAAAACCAATGTGATTTCCCGTGAAGCAGGCGGTATTACACAGCATATCGGTGCGTATATGGTAGAATGCAATGGTCAGAAGATCACATTTCTGGATACACCCGGACATGAAGCATTTACAGCAATGCGTCTGCGCGGGGCAAAATCCACGGATATTGCAGTACTGGTTGTAGCAGCGGATGATGGTGTAATGCCTCAGACAGTTGAGGCCATCAGCCATGCAAAAGCTGCCGGTGTTGAGATTATAGTTGCAGTAAATAAGATTGATAAGCCCAGCGCCAACGTGGAACGTGTAAAACAGGAATTGACAGAATATGAACTGATTCCTGAAGACTGGGGCGGTTCTACTATTTTCGTACCGGTTTCCGCGCATACGGGAGAAGGGATTGATGAACTGCTCGAAATGATTCTTCTCACCGCAGAGGTAAAGGAATTAAAGGCAAATCCCAACCGTAATGCAAGAGGCCTTGTTATTGAAGCAATGCTGGATAAGGGACGCGGCCCTGTGGCTACTGTTCTGGTTCAGAAAGGTACCCTGCATGTGGGTGATTCCATTGCGGTAGGTTCCTGCTATGGTAAGGTCAGAGCCATGCTGGATGAGAATGACAGACGTGTAAAGGAAGCAGGTCCTTCCAAACCGGTAGCAGTGCTGGGTCTGAACGATGTTCCCGGTGCCGGTGAAATATTTGTTGTTACAGATAATGAAAAAGATGCCAGAAGTTTTGCTGAAACCTTTATTTCCGAAAACAGAGAAAAGATGATTGAGGAAACCAAGGGCAAGATGTCTCTGGATGATCTGTTCTCACAGATTCAGGCAGGAAGTCTGAAGGAACTGGATCTGATCATTAAGGCAGATGTACAGGGTTCCGTGGAGGCAGTAAAACAGAGTATGCTGAAACTGTCCAACGATGAAGTTATTGTCAAGGTTATTCATGGCGGAGTAGGTGCCATTAATGAATCGGATGTAAACCTGGCGTCCGCTTCCAATGCAATTATTATCGGTTTCAATGTTCGTCCCGATGCAACTGCCAGAGCAATTGCGGAACGTGAAAAGGTGGATGTCCGCCTGTACCGTGTCATTTATCAGGCAATTGCAGATGTGGAAGCTGCCATGAAGGGTATGCTTGATCCTGTATTTGAGGAGAAGATTATCGGTCATGGTGTTATTCGCCAGACATTCAAGGCTTCCGGCGTAGGTATGATTGCCGGTACGTATGTCACGGACGGTAAATTTATCAGAGGCTGCAAATGTCGTGTTATGAGAGGTACAGATCTGCTCTTTGACGGTGATATGGCTTCCCTGAAACGTTTTAAAGATGATGTGAAGGAAGTTGCAGCCGGCTACGAATGTGGTATTGTTCTGGAAGGACATAATGATATCCGGGAAGAAGACACAATCGAAGCATATCAGATGGTTGAAGTTCCCAGATAGTCCGTTTCCGGGCATCCCCGGGAATTGACAGATATATGGTTTGTATTAATGCGGGCTGATCGGAACTGGTTCATGATCAGCCTGTTTTATCTTAAATTTAAGGAGAATATTGTGAGAAAAAACAGTATTAAAAATATTCGGATTAATGAAGAAGTAAAAAAAGAATTAAGTAATATTATCCGTAATGAATTAAAGGATCCCAGAATTCACATGATGACTTCGGTAGTGTCTGTGGAAGTTGCGCCGGATCTGAAGACATGTAAGGCATACATCAGCGTGCTTGGCAGTGAAAAGGAAGCGGGTGATACGCTGGCAGGCCTGAAGAGTGCTTCCGGTTATATTAAAACAAAACTGGCCAGAAGCGTAAATCTTCGAAATACTCCCGAGATCATTTTCCGGCTGGATCAGTCTATTGAACATGGAATTCACATTGCCCATCTTCTGGATGAGCTGCATGCGGGAGAAACGGCAGAAGATGCAGAAAATGAAGTAAACACTGAGGATGATGATCAGGAGTAACAAAGACAGGAGGAAAGGACCATGTCATACAAAATCGAAGAAATGATTCCATCAGATGTCAGGACAGTTCTGATTCTTGGCCACATCAGGCCGGATGGAGACTGCGTGGGAAGCTGTCTTGGACTTTATCACTACCTGAAAGATAATATGTCCTGTCTGGATGTGGAAATCTGTCTTCAGCAATTTCCGGATTCTTTCCGTTGTCTTCCTGAAGCAGACAGGATTCAGCTGATGGATACCATGGATTTAAGCCGCTCATTTGATCTGTGCATTACCTGTGATGCCAGTGATCGGATGCGTCTTGGGGATGCAGCAGTTTTTCTGGATCAGTCCAGGTATTCAATCTGTATTGATCATCATATTACAAATCAGGGATTCGCCGGAGAAAATTATATCCGCGGTGGATTAAGTTCCTGTTCAGAAGTTCTGGGACAACTGTTGGATATGGATAAGATAGGCAGAGACTGTGCTGAATGCCTGTATCTGGCAGTTGTACATGATACGGGTATTTTTAAATTTTCCAACACCACAGCTGTGACCATGGCATATGCGGGACAGCTGATGGAAAAAGGTTTTGATTTTACCTCAATTATCGACCGGACTTATCTGGCACGCACAAAGGCACAGACTCTGATCTGCGGAAAAGCCATGTATGATATGAAAACAGCGGATCATGACAGAATTTCCTATACACTTGTGACTCAGGCTGAAATGGAAAAGTGCAGGGCAGATGTAAGAGACATGAATGGAATTGTGGATCAGCTTCGCATTGTAAACAATGTTCTGGTGGCAGTTCTGGTTTATGAAATGGAAGCAGGATGTTATAAAGTCAGCTTACGGTCCAATCAGAAAATCGATGTCAGCGGGATTGCCTCATCTCACGGCGGAGGAGGTCATGCAGCGGCAGCCGGATTTGAATGCCGGATGGTGTATGAAGATCTTATGAACATGCTGTTGAAGGAAATCAGCGCTCTGCTGCCGGCGCTGTAAGAGGTTTTAGATGGATGGATTAATTAATATTTATAAGGAAAAAGGATTTACCTCTCATGATGTGGTGGCTAAAATGAGAGGAATTCTTCATATGAAAAAAATCGGGCATACAGGAACTCTGGATCCTGATGCGACGGGCGTTCTTCCTGTCTGCATCGGAAAAGGTACCAGGTTATGCAGTCTGCTGGAAAACCATGACAAGACCTATGAAGCAGTTCTGCTGCTGGGCCTGGAGACAGACACACAGGATATTTCGGGAAAGATTGTTGATAAAAAAAATGTTTCTGTAACAGAAGAGCAGGTGCTGGCAGTACTTGATGGTTTCCGTGGGAAAATCATGCAGATTCCTCCCATGTATTCTGCTTTGAAAGTTAACGGAAAAAAACTGTATGAATACGCCAGGGAAGGCAAAGTTATTGAGCGCTCCCCCAGACCGGTGGAGATTTACGAACTGAAAGTGAAGAATATGGATCTGCCGCGTGTAACACTTACAGTTACCTGTTCAAAAGGAACCTATATCCGGACATTATGTCATGATATCGGACGGGCACTGGGCTGCGGAGGCTGTATGGAGTCGCTGGTTCGAACAAGAGTCGGCAGTTTTTATCTGAAGGATTCCATAACCTTACAGGAACTGGAAGAAAAGCGGGACCGGAATTTGCTGGAATCCTGTATTGTTTCGGTGGAGGAGTTGTTTGCAGATTTTCCGGGCGTTCATACGGCGGAAATGTACGATATCCTGGTCCGCAACGGAAACCGGATCGGAAATAATATGCTGAAGGAAAAAACTGTGGAAAATCAGGTTCGCATGTATGACAGCAGTGGACTGTTTGTCGGTATTTATGAATATGATCCGGGCAGAAAGGATTACAAACCTCTGAAAATGTTTTTATAGTGGAGGATGATAAATTGGAATATGTAACAGACGTGGAATCTGCACGTGTTGAGGGTAGATCAATCGTGACATTGGGAAAGTTTGATGGTCTTCACCGGGGACATCAGCAGCTTTTTCAGAAACTGAAACTGATGAAGCAGAAAAGTGGCTTTAAAACGGTGGCTTTTACGTTCAATACGGAACTTCTTTTCTGGAAATTCGGAGATAATTTCAAATGTATCCTGGAACGTGAGGAACGCAGGAAAATGTTTGAAAAGCTGGATGTGGATATGATGATCGAATGCCCTTTTTCCGATGAGATCCGGAATATGGACGCGGAGGATTTTGTGAGGAAAATACTGGTTGAGCGGCTTCACGCTTCCTGTATTGTGATTGGAAAGGATTTTCGTTTCGGGCACAATCGCACCGGTGATTATCAGCTTCTGAGCCGGCTTTCCGGTAAGTATGATTTTGAGCTGCAGCTGATTGATGAGGTATTTGACCGGGATATCCGTATCAGCAGCAGTGCGATTCGTGAAGCTATTGCTCAGGGACGGATGGAGGATGCCAATCGCATGCTTGGCTACGCTTTTTCCGTGGAAGGGGAAATTCTGAACGGACAAAAACTTGGCAGAACGATTGATATGCCCACCATTAACCTGATTCCTTCTGCCAATAAACTGCTGCCGCCATTTGGTGTTTATTCTTCATTTACACAGATGGATGGTGTATGTTATTCGGGTGTTACCAATATCGGAAGGAAACCGACAGTGGGAGAATTTGCAGTCGGCGTGGAAACTCATCTTCTTCACACCTCCGGAGATTTTTACGGGAAATTTGTACGGGTAAGCCTGCTGCATTTCCAGAGACCGGAACAGAAATTCCCATCAGTGGAGCTTCTAAAGGAACAAATGCACAAAGATGCCCGGAATGCAGAGCAATATCTGTCAAAATTCCATACTTGACATGGACTATTCTTATGATATAATGTAATCGTAATAAAATGTAATATATATTTAACAATTTGGTAACTGTTTAAAAACAACCGGATTGATAGAGATATTTTGTTTTATTGCAAGGCAGGAACATAGTGCTTTTTGCAGTAATTTCTTGTCTGGCTATAAGCAGCATACTGTTACATGCTCAGGAGATTAGAGGATTATCATAATGAATAGAAATGTAAAAAAGAAAGTGAATAAGGTGGCATCTGTTTTATTACTGAGTTCCATGCTCTGTACAGGTCAGACAGGGATCCTGGCATCTGCAGCAGAGAAGCAGAATGCGCTCAGCAGTGCCGGTATGGTGTCATATTCAGAGACTGGAAACAGAAAAGTCAGTCTGAATACGGCAGACAGTGTTGCGGGTATGGCTCTGAATCTGGATGGCTATTATAGTGCAGTTGCGTCAGAAACTGTTTCAAGTAAACTGGAACTGGAACTGAAAACAATAACGGATGAAAAAGCAGTGGTACTGCAGGATTATAAAAAACTTGGCATTGCAGATGTGAACAGCACCAATTATCTGAATGTCAGAAAGAAGCCTTCCACAGACGCAGACATCTGCGGCAAGATGACACAGAATACTGCCTGCGATATTCTGAAAAAAGAAGGAGACTGGTATAAAATCAAATCGGGCTCCGTAACGGGTTATGTGTATGCCAAGTATATTATTACCGGTGAAAAAGCTCAGAGAATCGCTCTGGAAGAGGCTCAGAAGATGGCGGTTGTCACAACGGACAGCAATCTGAATGTCAGAAAGAATCCTTCCACAGACAGCAGCATTATCACAAAGATCAGTACTGAAGAACGATATGAGGTACAGTCCGAGAAGGATGGCTGGGTAAAGATATCGCTGGATGGCCTTACTGATGAGGAAGGTGAAGAAATAGATGCTGTGGGATATATTTCTGCAGATTACTGTAAAGTGAAATATGCTTTAAAAGCTGCTGTTAAATATACACCTCTGGAAGAAGGGGGCAATTCTTCCTATTCATCTACCAGAGCAAGCTTATGTAATTATGCATGTCAGTTCGTGGGTAATCCGTATGTATGGGGAGGAACCAGTCTGACTCATGGTGCGGATTGTTCCGGATTCGTTATGTCTGTTTTTGCAAAATACGGTGTATATCTGCCTCATTCCTCAAGAAGTCAGGCATATTGCGGAACAAGCATCTCTTCTTCTCAGATGAGACCCGGAGATCTGGTATTTTACGGAAGCGGCGGAATTGATCATGTGGCGATTTATATCGGCAATGGAATGATTGTACATGCAGCCAATACAAGGCGCGGAATCGTACTTAACAGCTGGAATTACATGACGCCTGTGAAGATTGTCAATGTACTTGGCAATTAATGCGAGGCAATCCGGCAGGATGACAGAGAACAGATGAATTATGGGCAGAACATACAGTCCAAGAGACTGGTGTTCTGCCTTTTTGTGCGCCCGGAGGAATAATTTGTTAAAAAAATATAAATCACGAATATATGTTTGATTTTTGAAATAACATGTGTTATAATGAAAACATATTTAAGTGGTGAGAGGTGAGCAGATGTCATTACAGCTGATTCTCGGAACTTCAGGCAGCGGCAAAACTACCTGGATGAGTCGGTATATAATTAATGAATCATTGGAAAATCCGGAGAAAAAATATCTGATTCTGGTGCCGGAGCAGTTTACAATGGAGACCCAGCGTTCAATTGTACAGGAACATCCCCGCAGGGGTACCATGAATATTGATGTTTTAAGTTTTGTGCGACTGGCACATAAAGTATTTGCAGAGATGGGCTGTGAAGATTATGTGGTGCTGGATGATATGGGAAAGTGTGTAATTCTCCAGAAAGCGGCGTTGAAGCATGAGGATTCTCTGAAGGTTTTCGGACGCAATCTGAAAAAGAGAGGTTTTATCAGTGAACTGAAATCCATGCTTTCGGAACTCTATCAGTATGGAATCTCACCGGAGCAGCTGGAGTCAGCCAGGTCACTTCTTTCGGATCGATCTATTCTTTCCGGAAAACTGGAAGATATGATTACGGTGTATCGCGCTTTTGCAGGTGAGCTGGAAGATGGTACAATTACAGCGGAAGAGATTCTTCCGGTGATGTGTCGCTTTTTGCCGGAATCGGCAATGATAAAGGATGCTGTAATTGCCCTGGATGGCTTTACCGGTTTTACGCCGGTACAGTATCAGGTTCTGTCTTTGCTTCTGAAACATGCATCCAGAGTACTGGTCACAGTCACTGCAGATCCTGTGCAGGATTACCGCAGAGAAGCGCAGATGCACGAGTTGTATTATCTGAGCCGGCATACGATTGTCCGGTTACTGGAACTGGCAGATGAACAGGAGGTTTTATGTGAACCGGACATCTGTATTTTCCGTTCGGAAGAGGAGAAAAAGGCTGCAGTGAAACGCGGCATGGGCTGGAAATCTGTTATGATAGCTGAAGAGAAAAGACGTTTTTCCGATTCGGCGGAACTGGCTTTTCTGGAAAAGCACGTGCTGCGTTTCAGCAGAGACACATTTAAGGAAAGGGAGCATGTCAGTCATGCACTGCAGCTGAGAGTCTGCAAATTACCGGCAGATGAAGTCCGCAGTATCTGCAGCAGGATTTATGATCTGGTTATGAACCATGGGTACCGGTATCGGGAACTGGCGGTTATTACCGGTAATCCGGAGACTTACAGTCCTCTGTTAAGGCAGGAACTGGAATATTATGGTATTCCGTTTTTTATAGATCAGAAAAACAGTCTTATGAATAATCCTCTTACAGAGTACATTAGAGGACTGTTTGAAATCGTTATGAAAGATTTTTCTTATGAAAGTATTTTCCGCTTTCTGAAATGCGGTCTGGAAAGCTGCAGCCGGGAAGACAGGGATTATCTGGAGAATTATGTTATTGCAGCAGGAATCCGCGGTCACAGGAGGTGGAATGAAAACTGGGAAAAACCGCGTCGTTCAGGTGTTTATACAGATTTTGACCGGCTAAACCGGATTCGGAAACAGGTAGCAGATCCTCTGCTGAAATTACGAAGCGACTGGACAGAGAAAAAGATTACAGTCCGCAGACGGATTGAGGCTCTGGTGTATTTTTTGCAGGAGCAGCATCTGGAAGAACAGATGCTTCAAAAAAGTCTGGAATTCCGTCAGACAGGACAGCTGCTTTTATGTAAGGAGTACGAACAGGCGTATGGACTGATCATGAGTCTTTTGAATGAGATGGAAACTCTTATGGGTGAGGAGATTCTGAGTTTGCAGGATTTTTCAGCCTGCTTTGACAGTGGTCTGGAGGAGATACGGGTTGGATTGATTCCCGCATGTACTGACAGACTGGTGGTCGGAGATATGGAACGTACCCGGCTTTCAGGAATTAAAGTTCTGTTTTTTGCAGGGGTGAATGAGGGACAGGTTCCCAAAAACAGTTCCGGTGGAGGCATATTTACTGATTATGATAAAGAACAGCTGTTATCCTGTGATATTGAATTGTCCCCAACCGGGAGAATGAGCAGTTTCATGGATCGATTTTATCTGTATCTGGCGCTGACACGACCATCTGACTGTCTGTATATTTCGTATGTGAAGAATGATGGAGATGGTAAGGCCATGCGCCCTGCGTCCTGTATTGCAGAGATTTTGTCACTCTTTCAGGGACTTACGGTTCTGGATGAAGAAGCAGGAGAAGGTATATGCGGCCTTTCCAGTCCGCCAGGAAGCTGGAGATATCTGGTACAGGGATTTGCCGATCCGCAGAAGTCCATGAAAGACCCCGTATGGGTGCAGATTTTCTGTTGCTTTTATCAGAAGAAGAGGGGATTGGTTGAGCAGCTTCTCTGTGCCATGGGAGATGGGTATGCGGAAGAGTCTTTGACATCAGAGCTGGCAAAGAAATTATACGGGCAGGCTCTTCAGGCAAGTGTCAGCCGTCTGGAGCAGCAGGCAGCATGCGCTTTTTCTCATTTTCTGCGTTATGGCCTGAAACTGGAGGAGCGGGAGGTATTTTCCTTTGAGACAGCAGATATGGGTAATCTGTTTCATGCTGCACTGGAAAAGTATTTCCGCAGAGTCAGAGAAGAAAAGCTGGATATTACAGCAGTGGAAGAGTCTAAAAGAAAAGAACTGGTGCAAAGCTGTGTGGCGGATGCAGCCAGAGAACTGGGAAGTGACATTCTTGGAGATACAGCCAGAAACCGCTGGCTGGCCGGGAAGATGGTAAAAATTACGGATCGGACAGTCTGGGCATTGGGTGAGCAGCTAAAAGAAGGCGGTTATGAGACAGATGGATGTGAAGTGGTTTTTGAACCGGACAGTACAGAAGCTTTTACAATTGAACTGACTCCGGAACTCCGGATGCTGCTGAGGGGCAGGATTGATCGGGTTGATACCAGAGAAGAAGAGGAACGTTTATATGTCCGTATCGTCGATTATAAGTCCGGCAGCCGTACGTTTGATCTGGTATCGGTATATTATGGGCTTCAGATCCAGCTGGTTTTTTATATGGAGGCTGCCCAGGAGAATCTTAAACGGCGTAATCGCCGGCTTTCGGTATTGCCGGGAGGAGTTTTATATTACAATATCAGCGATCCCATAGTGGACCGAATACCGGGGATGAAAGATGAAGACGTGGAGAATGCCATTCTGAACAGGCTCCAGATGAATGGTATGGTAACAGGATCTTCCCTGGATGGAAAAACCCGGGAAGCCATGGAGAAAAAGAAAAGCGGTAAGGTTGCCGTTGTCAGCGACAGACAGTTTTCTGCTTTACAGAGTTATGTTCACGAAACTGTAAGAGCCCTGGGAAAAGAAATCATGGAAGGGCATATTGCTGTGAATCCGTATATAAAAGGCCAGGTTTCAGCCTGTACGTGGTGCAGCTATAAAAGCATCTGCGGTTTTGACCGGAAGAGAAGAGGATATGGATATCGAAACCTGTCTTCCATGTCAAAAGAGGATGTATGGAAGCAGATTATGGAAGAGGAGGAAGACGAAGAAGATGGCAAACGGATGGACTCCACAACAGGAGCAGGCGATTGATCTGCATGGAAGGAATCTGCTGGTATCTGCTGCTGCAGGCAGCGGCAAGACCGCAGTTCTGGTGGAACGCATTGTGCGGATGATTACAGAAGATCCGGGGGTAGACGTGGACCGTCTCCTGGTATTGACTTTTACAAGAGCGGCGGCTATGGAGATGAAAGAAAGAATTGCGGGACAGATCAATCGTATGCTTGTATGTGATCCTGATAATACCGGCCTGAAAAGACAGGCGTCTCTCCTGGGGCATGCCAGTATTACGACAATTGACAGCTTCTGCCTTCGGATTGTACGCGATTATTTTGGAGAACTTGATCTTGATCCGGATTTCCGTGTAGGGGATGAGGGAGAACTGATTCTGCTCCAGGCAGATTGTATGAACAATCTTCTGGAAGCCTGTTATGAGGAGGGAGCCTCTGATTTTCTGGATTTTGCGGAAGCTTATGGTGGAGGAAAGGGAGATCATCAGCTGGAAGAATATATCAGCAGGGTTTACCGGTTTGCGCAGTCCTGTCCATATCCGAAGGACTGGCTGCACGATGCAGCAGCCGGATTTCAGGTTGACAGCATGGAAGAACTGGAGAAACAGCCGTTTATGCAGTTTTTGATAGGATTTTATCATATGCTGTTTCATGAACTGGAGCAGCAGGCCAGAAGTCTGCTGGAGGTATGTATGGAGCCCGACGGGCCTTATGCATATGAGGATATGATGAGAAGTGATTTGCAGCAGATACAGGGCTTTCTTAAAGCGGATTCCATACAGGGCTTGTGTTTCTGTGCTGCCAATGTATCGTTTGTACGAAAAACAACCAGAAAACAGAAAGATATTGATGAGAAAAAGAAAGCATTTGTATCTGCCGGGCGTGATGAGATAAAAGATCGTATTAAAAAAGCAGCGGGTGAGCTTTCCGGTCTGGACCCGGACACTATTCTTCCTGTTATGAAGGGAATCAGCGGACCCATGCAGGTTCTTCTTGAACTGGCTTCCCGGTTCGGGCAGTTGTACAGGGATGCAAAAGCAGAAAAGAATATTCTGGATTTTAATGATCTGGAGCATCTGGCTCTTTCTGTTCTGGTGAAAAAAGGTGAAGGAAGGACTGATGCTGCCAGAGAACTCCGGCAGCAGTTTTCCGAAATTCTGGTGGATGAATATCAGGACAGCAATTATCTGCAGGATATGATTCTGAGAAGTATTTCAGGGGAAGAAGACGGGCATCCGAACATGTTTATGGTAGGAGATGTGAAACAGAGTATTTACCGTTTTCGTATGGCAAGACCTGAGATTTTCATGGATAAATATGCACATTATTCAAAAGAGGACAGCCTTTATCAGAAGATTGATCTGCAGAAGAATTTCAGAAGCCGTCCTCAGGTTCTGAAAGGGATAAATCGGATTTTTGAACGGATCATGACAAAATCTCTTGGAAATATTGAATATGATGAGGATGCTGCTTTGTACCCGGGGGCTGTTTATCCTGAGCCGGATTATCAGAATATATCGGGTTATGTGACAGATGATCATCATAAAGCATTAAAACTTGTTATGATTGATCTTGATAAGCAGGAAACAGCTGCTTATCTGGAACAGAATCAGATCGACAGCGGTATGGACAGTGTTGCGGTGGAAGCACATGCTGCTGCGGAACAGATCAGGCGTATTACCGATCCGGTAAAAGGACAGCTGGTTCTTGATAAAGAAACGGGAGAATATCGTCATGCAGGTTATCGGGATATTGTAATTCTGCTTCGCAGTCTGACAGGCAGAGTAGAAACATATCTGGATATTCTGACTGCAGAAGGAATTCCTGCCTGTGCTCCTGCTTCCGGATATTTTGATGCTTTGGAGGTTCGTGTGATTTTATCCCTGCTGCAGGTTATTGACAATCCTCTTCAGGATATTCCCCTTGCTGCGGTTATGAAATCCCCATTTTGCAATTTTGGAGCAGATGAACTGGCGGAGGTGGTTTCATGTTATAAAAAAGCCGGTTCGACAGCCGATGAGGGTTTGTATCCGGCGCTGCAATACTATATGAACAGTTATCCTGATACTTTTTTAGCGGAGAAGATAGGAAGATATGATCGGAAACTGACAGAATACCGGGATAAAGCAGGATATATGCGGGTTCATGAACTGATTCAGTTTATTTATCAGGATACCGGGTATTATGATTATGTCAGTGCCATGCCTGCAGGAATCGTAAGGCGGATGAATCTGGATATGCTGGTGGAAAAAGCTGTTGCTTATGAAAAAACCAGTTATCATGGACTGTTTCACTTTGTGCGGTATATGGAGCATTTGAAAAAATACCAGGTTGATTTTGAACAGGGGCAGGCTTTTGGTGAACAGGATGATATTGTCAGGATTTATTCGATTCACAAAAGTAAAGGTCTGGAATATCCGATTGTGATTCTGGGAGGGCTGGCAAAAAAGTTTAATCAGCTGGACAGCCGTTCAGCAGTACTGCTGCATCCGGAACTGGGGATTGCAGCAGATTACATTAATGTGGAGCAGAGATACAGAGTTTCATCTGCCGCCGCTGCAGCGATTACTCAGAAACTGAAGCTGGATACACTGGGCGAGGAACTTCGTATCCTTTATGTGGCTATGACACGGGCAAAAGAGATATTGATTATGACAGCTGCGGATCCGTGGATGAAAAAGCATTTGAAACAGTATGAGACAATCTGTTATGATGGTAAAAGTCTGCCGTTCTATAAAATATCTGCCGCAGGCAGTTATCTGGACTGGGTACTGATGGCTGCCGGCGATCAGCTGGAACAGTGGATGGAAGTAGAGTATCTGAACGTAAATCAGGTTTTTACAAAACCGGCAGTGAGACAGGCGGAAGATATCAGCCGGATCAATGAACTCCGTCATATGGCCTGTTCCGAAGAAAAAAAAGATACAGGCGATGAAACTTTTGTAAAAGTGTATGATGAA
This sequence comes from Lachnospiraceae bacterium, assembly GCA_034086685.1. Classification (GTDB taxonomy): domain Bacteria; phylum Bacillota; class Clostridia; order Lachnospirales; family Lachnospiraceae; genus TWA4. Next base: position 28,620 of record JAXDZY010000133.1, on the reverse strand, counting down.
AAGATTTTAAAACAGCTGAATGATATGGAGCATGCCGCTTACCGGTATCAGGAGGCAACTGAAATACAAAGCAAGTTTTCTGTCTCAGAATTAAAAAGAATTTCGGCAGAAACCAGAGAAGAAAGGGAGGAGAAAGCAAGCTTTCTGATTCCGGAACTCAGTACGGTTCCTTCATTTATGAAAGAAGAATTTTCCGGGGTGAGTGGTGTGGACCGGGGAACGGCTTACCATAGAATACTGGAACTTCTTTCGCCGGATAAAACCTGGCATACGGATGTAATAAGCAGTGAGATAGAGAAAATGACTGTCGCCGGAAAAATCGGACCGGAGACAGTGAAAAGTGTTAATCCATGGAAGCTGTATGAATTTTATCATTCTGATCTGGGAGAAAGAGTGAAAGCAGCATATGACCGTGGGGCGCTGCACCGGGAGCAGCAGTTTATGCTGACGCTTCCTGCCCGTCAGGTCAGTGTGCAGTGGACAAGTGAAGAGCCTGTTCTCATCCAGGGAATTATTGATGCTTACTTTGAAGAGAACGGAAAATTGGTTCTGCTGGATTATAAGACAGATAGTAAAGTGTCGGAGGATGATTTGAAAAAAAGATATCAGAGACAATTTGAATTGTATCATATGGCATTGGAGCAGATTACAGGAAAAGCGGTTTCAGAAATGTATTTATGGTCCTTTTCCATGGGAAAGGCACTTGATATGAATAATTTATGATATGCAAAACTGCCTTCAGACATTAAGCACTGAAGGCAGCGATCAGCATTTCCACGGCAATGGAGTCACGAATCTGTCCGGTTTTGATCTGTTCATCCATGAGAGCGCATTCTTCGATACAATGTTTCAGATCTTCTTTATCGAAACGGGAAGCGCGCTGAGCAACCTTTCGTACTGCGTAGGAGCTGAGACCGGCCTGTGAAGCAAGCGCCTGACCGGAAAGTCCGTTTTGCTGCATTTCCTTAATCTGATATAACTGCAGATATTGTCTTGTGATCAGAAAAAGAATGCGCATGGGAGGTTCTTTTAATGCAATCAGATCATAGTACAGACGAAATGCTTTTTGACGGTTTTTGGATGACATGGCATCAATCATTTCAAAAATCTGTCCTGAGATCTGTCTGGAACAGATGGCATCAATGTCCTGTGGCTCCAGAACTTTTCTGTCACCCAGATAGGAGATGATTTTATCCAGTTCATTCCGGATGACATTCATATCCGTGCCAATAGTTTCCAGCAGATAGCTCATGGTGCTGCGGGTCAGATTAATATGCTCTTTTTTCAGAATCGTAAGAATCCATCGTTCAAGTTCTGCTTCGGTCTGCCTTTTCATCTCGGCAAAATAACCGATTTCTTTGATCTTTTTGAACAGTCGGTTTCTTTTGTCAATGTCATCTTCACGGAAAATGATATGAGTGGTTTCCGGCATCTGAGGAAGGTAATCTGCCAGCTCTGAGGAATCGCGTTTGAACAGTCCGCTGTTTTCAATGATGATCAGACGCGATTCGGCGAAAAAAGGCATGGTATCTGCCAGACTGATGATTTCACGGATATCCGGATTTTTTTCCTGAAAACGATTAACGTTCATGGAATCTCCATCAGTGATGGCAGCGGCCAGCCGTTCACTGAACTGTCTGGTCAGGTAGGTTTCCTCACCAGACAGCAGATAAACAGGCTTAAATTGATGATTCTGAATGTCTTTTGAGATCACTTTCATGATTTATGATTGTTCTCCAGAAGCTGTTCTTTTAACTGATATAATTTAACAGAAAGATCTGTATAGTGAATATGAGGATTTTGCAGACGCTGTTCCTCAATCCAGACGGTATCATGCAGCTGTTTCTGAACGTAGTCACGGATTTCATTCAGGGAAGGCTTTTTATAAACCAGCTTACCTTTATCAAAAATAGTTACCTGAAGTTTTTCTGCATGGAAATTGGTCAAAGTAATATCCTTCCAGGGTTTTGTAGGATACTTGACATCAAAAGGCTCTCCGTCTGTGATTACTTCGTCATCCAGAGTAAGAACGTCACAGATGCCGTGATTAGTGTCATTATCATAAATGCGCCATAAAATCTTTTTGCCTGGATTTGTAATCTTTTCCGGATTCTCGGAGATTTTGATCCGGGGAATGTAACTGCCGTCTTCCTGGCAGACTGCTGCCAGTTTATATACTCCGCCGAAAACAGGGTCGGATTTTGCGGTAATCATTCGTTCACCTACACCGTAGGAGTTAATACGTGCACCCTGTTGGTTCAGGGAGGAAATCAGCCATTCATCAATACTGTTGGAAACAACGATATTGCAGTCTTCACATCCGTGCTGATCCAGATATATACGCAGTTTTTTTGAAAAATAAGCCAGATCTCCGCTGTCAATTCGGACACCCTTCAGCCGATAACCGGCAGGTTCCAGTACTTCTTTGGCAACGCGGACGGCATTGATGATGCCGCTGTTCATAATGTCATAAGTGTCAATGAGAAGCGTACAGTCGGTGGGATATATTTCCGCATATGCTTTGAACGCTTCATATTCGGAATCAAAAAACTGTACCCAGGAATGGGCCATGGTACCAACTGCTTTGATGCCGTATAACTGATCTGCTGCTACTGTTGCGGTTGCACCGGCACCGCCGATGTAACAGGCTCTTGCGCCCAGAATAGCAGCATCAGGTCCCTGGGCACGGCGGGCGCCGAATTCCATGACAACACTTTCACCTGCCTGTCTGCAGATGCGGTTGGCTTTGGTGGCAATCAGAGACTGATGGTTCAGTGTAAGAAGGAGCATGGTTTCGATGAGCTGTGCATCAATGACGGGTGCAGTGACTGTAACAAGCGGCATGTACGGATATACAATAGTTCCTTCCGGCACTGCTTCAATGGTTCCACGGAAATGGAAATTACTCAGATAATCCAGGAATCCTTCATCAAACATCTCCCTGGAACGCAGATAGGCAATATCTTCCTCTGTGAACTTGAGATCTTCGATGTAATCAATAAACTGTTCCAGTCCGGCGCTGATGACAAAGCCGCCGTTGTCGGGATTGCTGCGATAAAACATATCGAAAACGACCCATTTGTCTTTGAAACCTTTTAAGTAATAGCCGTTGGCCATGGTAAGTTCGTAAAAATCCATCAGCATGGACAGGTTTCTTTTGTTGCCCTCAATATTCATAAAAAGTCCTCTCTTTTCTGCTTTCGTTTTGTAACAATGTACATACGGAATTAATTATGCTAATCTTATCACCAAACTATGGAAAAATCAACTTATATGGAAGAAAAACGGAAAGTGGAAAAAGATGGAAAAAGAAAGAGATGCAGAATGGAACAGGAAGGAAAAAGAATAGAAGTTGACTTTTTGTGCATGAAAAGATATAGTTAAAACAGCTTGAAAGGTATGGGAAAGATCGCTTTCCCTGTATTTACTATGGAATATTGATGGATAAAGGAGTTCGAAATAAAATGATCAGTTTTGCAAATGATTACAGTGAATGTGCACATCCGTTGATTCTTAAGAATCTGGCGGAGAATTGCTATGAACAGAATGAGGGATATGGAAAAGACCGCCATTGTAAAGCAGCTTCCGATCTGATCCGCTCATATATCGGTAATCTGGATGTGGATATTCATTTTCTGAATGGAGGAACACAGACCAATCTGACAGTATTATCTGCTATGCTGCGTCCTTTTGATGCAGTAATTGCAACGGAACGTTCACATATTAATACACATGAAACAGGTGCTGTTGAAGGCTGCGGGCATAAGATTCTGGAGATGCCCGGAGAAGATGGAAAACTGACTCCTGAGGATATTCGGGAAGCTGTTCAGACGAATACGACGGAACATATGGTTCATCCGGCAGCTGTGTATGTTTCTGACAGTACTGAAATCGGTTCTGTATATACAAAACAGGAACTGACCGGTATTCGAGAAATCTGCAATGAATATGGTTTGCTGCTGTTCCTGGATGGTGCCAGACTCGGGGCTGCACTGACCAGTACCGCCAACGATCTTACATTGAGGGATCTGGCGTGGCTGACAGATGTGTTTACGATTGGCGGAACAAAGAATGGGGCCATGTCTGGGGAGGCGGTTGTCATTTCCAACAGCCTGATCCAGAAAGATTTCCGCTATTATATGAAACATAAAGGAGCCATGAATGCAAAAGGATTCATATTGGGAATGCAGTTTGAAACACTGTTCCGGGATCGTCTGTATTTCCAGCTGGCAGAGCATGCCAACGAGATGGCAGAGCGGATTAAAGAGGCCTGTGCAGCAGCAGGTTATCCCTTTTTGTCACGGCCGGTCTCTAATCAGATTTTCCCGGTGATGGATAATGAAACAATTGTGCGTCTTCAGAAAGAGTTTGTTTTTGAGATACTGGAGCCGGCAGATGATAATCATCAGATTGTCCGTTTTGTTACTTCCTGGGCTACCCGGGAGGAGCAGGTTCAGAAACTGGCAGATGCAATTCGTAATAAATAACGGGGAGGTTTGAGATATGAAGATTATGTTCGCATCAGACATACACGGTTCTGCATATTACTGCAGAAAACTTCTGGAGAGACATCAGGCTGAAAAACCGGAAAAACTTATTTTACTGGGGGATCTGCTCTATCATGGTCCCCGAAATGATCTTCCGGAGGAATATGCACCAAAACAGGTTATTTCCATGCTGAATGGTATTAAAGAGGAATTGTTATGTGTACGCGGTAATTGTGAAGCAGAAGTTGACCAGATGGTTCTGGAATTTCCGGTTCTGGCAGACTATCTGATAATGTTTGAAGCAGGACGGATGTTTTTTATCACACATGGTCATGTATATAATAAAGAACATCTTCCTATGCTGAAAAAGGGAGATCTGCTGATTCATGGTCATACGCATATTCAGGCTATGGAGAACTTTGAGGAATATATGTACATTAATCCCGGTTCTGTATCTATTCCGAAAAACGGTAATCAACACAGCTATATGATTTATGAGGACTGCAGATTCTCCATTCGCAATCTGGAGGGAGAAGAAATCATGTCCTGCGGACTTCCCGAAAAGTAGTCAGTTAATATTTGCCGCAATGAAAAGATATTGAAACATAAAAAAACCTGTCACAGTATAGACAGGTTTTTTTATGTTTAACATCACTTATGATAAGCCGATGTTATGCATTCGCTATGAAATTAAGCGATACCGTTAACAGCTTTAGCAAGTCTGGATACTTTTCTGGATGCATTGTTTTTGTGGTATACACCCTTAGTGCAGGCTTTGTCAATAACGGAAGTAGCGTTGATTAATGCAGCCTGAGCAGCCTCTTTATTGCCTGCAGCAACAGCAGCATCTACCTTCTTGATAGCAGTCTTAACACCTGAACGGATTGCTTTGTTTCTTTCAGCGTTTCTTCTGCTAACTAAAACTCTCTTCTTTGCAGATTTGATATTAGCCAATCTGGACACCTCCCATCATATGATTTTAAGTGTATCAACCAGAAGAATACAGGATATGTGTAATCTTCTCATTAACATACTTATGTAGTTTATCGGATTCTTATTCTTTTGTCAATACATATTTTAAGAAAAAGGGAAGAAAATAATTCTTGAATTTGAAGTTTATGCGCCAATTGTTTTTTTGAAAGTATGAGGAATATAAAACATGAATATCTGGAATGATTTGTGGTCTTATGTAAGGAGCGATCTGATTCTGGAATCAGCTGAACTGCAGGCTGATCTGCAGGAGGAAAAATGTGGAGAAACTCTGCAGAAAGATATCCTTCCTGTTCGGGAATATGAAAAAAATGGTCTTCTGGTTACGGAAATCAGGATTGAAACTCAGGAACAGGCCAGGCAGCTGAATCGGCAGACAGGGAATTATGTGACTATTTATTCGGATGGCCTGAAAGAAAATGACGGTGGGATTCACCAGGAAGCTGTGGATGAGGTGGCTTTCTGGATAAAAGAAATGCTGCCTGGAAATGTAAAAACGATTCTGGTGGCAGGATTGGGAAATCAGACAGCGTCTCCGGATGCGCTGGGGCCGGATACCATCAGCCATGTGTCGGTTAACAGGCATTTTGGTCAGTCTTCTGTCAATGTTGAAGTCTGTGCAATTGTACCTGGAGTGATGGCACAGACAGGACTGGAAACAGCAGGGATTCTTTCCGGTGTAATCAGTAAATTTAAGCCGGATGTTCTGATTGTAGTGGATGCGCTGGCAGCGCGCAGTGTCACCCGTCTGGGGACAACCATTCAATTAACAGATACAGGGATATCTCCTGGTTCCGGTATTGGAAACTGCAGACAGGAAATCAGTCCGTCTGTGATGGGTATACCGGTAATTGCTATTGGAATTCCCATGGTTGTAGAGGCAGCGTCCATAATATATGAAACGATTGATGCCATTCGAAATGCACTTCGTCAGGAGAAACAGGAAAAGGAGGCAGGCTTTCTGGGGCAGCTGAGCAGACAGGAGCAGTATGATCTGTTCAGGGAACTTCTGGAAAGAAAGGCACGACCTCTGTATGTTACGGTGAAAGATGTGGATGAAATGGAAAAAAGATTGTCATTTACTTTATCTGAAGCAATTAATCGGGCAGTTGCCGGCATGAATTCCGGTTCGCAGGCATAAAGTAATATGAAAAGGTGGGCGATGCATAAAATGAGAAAAAGTACACTTTGGCTGGCAGTGCTGTTTTCCATGTGTGTGCTGGCAGCGGGCTGGAAATATACTCCGGTCCGGTTACATATAAAAGAATCGGTATCAGAATGGGCAGGGGATTTCAGCCTGCAGCGGCTGAAAGATTTTCTGACCTGGCGTTCTCCCGGCATTGCATTTGAAAAGAAAGCTGAAGAGGAGGAACGGCTGATCGAAGCAGAACAGCAGGCCTATGCTGTGCAGATGGAAAATGAATCATGGAAGAAGAAAGAACGTGAAACAGAAGAGAATCCGACAGAAGCAAAGCAGGTGAACGAAGGTAATGGAGAAAAAAATAAAAACAGCAGTGTTGCGGATGTAGAGAAAGGGGAGGAAGAAGAGAAAAAAGACGATGCGGATACAAAAAAAGCAGCAAAAGCAGGCGAAATGTCATTTTCGGAATATATTCAGACAGCTGTGGCAGAAAATCAGCTTCAGTACAGCTGGGATCAGCTGACGGATTTTGATTTTGTTACAGACAGGTTTTATCAGATTCACAGCAGTACGACGATTTACCCTTCACAGCTGGATCTGGAAAAATTTCTGAAAAAAGATCTGTCTATTAACCGGGATACAGAAGGTCCGCAGATACTGATCTATCATACCCATGGAAGTGAAGATTTCAAAGATTCGGATAAAGAAGATCCGGACACGCTGATTACAGGGGTGGGTGAGGTTTTGAAAAAAATTCTGGAAGAGGAATACGGATACCGGGTATACCATGATACAACGGTGTTTCCATACAATTCATCGTATTCCAGAGGGAGGGAAAAGGTAAAAGAGCTTATGGAAAAATATCCGGATATTCAGGTGGTGATAGACATGCACCGGGATTCGGCTCCAAATACTCATCTGGTTACGGAAATTGATGGAAAACCCACGGCTCAGATCATGTTTTTTAACGGTATGAGTCAGACAACCAGTGGACCTCTGACATCCAGAAGTAATGATAATCTGGAGGACAATCTGGCATTTTCCCTGCAGATGAAACTGGCGGCAGAGCAGCTTTACCCGGGATTTGCCAGGAAGAATTATCTGAAGGCTTATCGGTACAATATGGATCTGGCGGAGCGATATACTTTGATCGAAGTAGGTGCGGAGACCAATACTCTGCAGGAGGAAATCAATGCCATGGAGCCGCTTGCACAAATTATTCATTGTGTTTTACAGTAAAGTAAAAATCTGAAATTTCAAAATCAGTTCTGATTCGAAATACTGCTTGCGGTTCCCTTGATTTCTATGATATACTTGTTTGCGACTGAATCAGGAGGTATAGGAAATGGCTGTTGATCAGAGTAAAATACGTAATTTCAGTATAATTGCCCATATTGATCATGGAAAATCCACTCTGGCAGACCGTATTATTGAAAAAACCGGTCTTTTAACCAGCAGAGAGATGCAGAATCAGGTGCTGGATAACATGGATCTGGAGAGGGAACGTGGTATTACCATTAAATCCCAGGCTGTTCGTACTATATACAGAGCGAAAGACGGGGAAGAATATATTTTTAATTTAATTGACACACCCGGACATGTGGATTTCAATTACGAAGTATCCAGAAGTCTGGCTGCATGTGACGGTGCAATCCTTGTGGTGGATGCTGCACAGGGAATTGAGGCTCAGACACTGGCCAATGTTTATCTGGCACTGGATCATGATCTGGAGGTTTTTCCGGTTATTAACAAGATTGATCTGCCCAGTGCGGATCCTCAGCGTGTGGCTGATGAGATTGAAGACGTAATCGGCATTGAAGCTCAGGATGCACCGCGCATTTCTGCCAAAATGGGAATTAATATCGAGGATGTTCTGGAAGCGATTGTTCATCATATTCCCGCACCCAATGGAGATCCGGATGCACCTCTTCAGGCATTGATTTTTGATTCCCTGTACGATTCCTACAAGGGAGTTATTGTTTTTTGCAGGATTGTGGACGGAACAGTGAAAAAAGGTACGCCCATCCGTATGATGGCAACCGGTGCCGAGTTTGAGACAGTGGAAGTGGGCTGGTTTGGAGCAGGTCAGTTTGTACCCTGTGATGAACTGAGTGCCGGTATGGTAGGATATATTACTGCAAGTATCAAGAATGTTAAAGATACCCGTGTCGGTGATACGGTTACCAACAGTAAAAATCCCTGTGCAGAACCTCTGCCGGGTTACAAAAAAGTAACTTCCATGGTGTATTGCGGTATTTATCCGTCAGATGGAGCACGATATAATGATCTGCGTGATGCACTGGAAAAACTTCAGCTGAATGATGCTTCTCTGTTTTTTGAGCCGGAGACCTCCATCGCACTGGGATTCGGAGTCCGATGCGGTTTTCTTGGTCTTCTGCACCTGGAGATTATTCAGGAGCGTCTGGAGAGAGAGTATAATCTGGATCTGGTTACTACGGCACCAGGTGTTGTATATCATATTCATAAGACGGACGGAACCATGATTGAACTGACCAATCCGTCCAATATGCCTGATCCGTCAGAGATTGATTATATGGAAGAACCGGTGGTAAATGCCGAGATCATGGTTACATCGGAATATATCGGAGCAATCATGACTCTGTGTCAGGAGCGCCGGGGTGTATACCTGGATACAAAATATCTGGAAGATACCCGTGCTGTCCTGCATTATGAGCTTCCGCTTAATGAGATCATTTATGATTTCTTTGATGCGCTTAAATCCCGTTCCAGAGGCTACGCTTCCTTCGATTATGAAATCAAGGGATATGAGAGGGCGGATCTGGTGAAACTGGATATCCTTATCAATAAAGAAGAAGTAGATGCGCTGTCTTTTATCGTACATGCCTCTACTGCTTACGAAAGAGGACGCCGCATGTGCGAAAAACTGAAGGAGGAAATCCCCCGTCATCTGTTTGAAATCCCCATTCAGGCAGCAATCGGATCCAAGATTATCGCTCGTGAAACAGTAAAAGCCATGCGTAAGGATGTGCTTGCCAAATGTTATGGCGGTGATATCAGCCGTAAACGAAAGCTGCTGGAAAAACAGAAGGAAGGCAAAAAGCGTATGCGTCAGGTGGGCAATGTGGAAATCCCTCAGAAAGCATTTATGAGCGTACTGAAGCTGGATGAAAACTGATATGAGGACAACTGTGTTCCCGGCGCATGAAGAATGTGCCGGGATTTATATTCATATCCCGTTCTGTGTGCGTAAATGTGAATACTGTGATTTCCTTTCGGCCCCGGCAGGTGAATCGGTTCAGAAAGCATATGTGGATCGATTAAATCAGGAACTTTTTAATGTTTTAAGTCAGATGACCCGGGACAAAACCCGCATTTCAACCATTTATTTCGGAGGTGGAACTCCATCCATTCTTCCGGGCCGCCAGATTGTACGTCTGATGAATACTCTGATGCAAAGCGGCAGGGTGCTGCCGGATGCGGAGGTTACTCTGGAGATGAATCCGGGAACTGTTACCCGGGAAAAGCTGGAATGTTACCGTCAGGCGGGAATTAACCGTCTCAGTATCGGAGTTCAGTCTTTTCATGATGAGGAATTGAAACTTCTGGGAAGGATTCATACACGTGAGGATTCTGAGGCGGCATATGACATGGCCCGTCGGGCCGGTTTTTGCAATATCAGTCTGGATCTCATGTCCGGCCTGCCGGGACAGACAGAAGAAAAATGGATCAGAAATCTGATGGAAGCCGTGCGGCTGCAGCCGGAACACATATCGGCGTACAGTCTGATCATCGAAGAAGGAACACCTTTTTATAAAAAATATGGAAATCACTGGTCAGAAGAGAATGAAGAGCTGGATCGTCAGATGTATGAAGATACAGGAAAGATTCTGAAAAATGCAGGATATCTGCGCTATGAGATTTCCAATTATGCCAGACCCGGTTACGAAAGCAGACATAATTCTTCTTACTGGACAGGGGTTCCCTACTATGGCTGCGGCCTGGGAGCTTCTTCACTGATCAGACGTTTTGGGGGCTGGTACCGTACCAGAAATCAGAGCGATCTGAAGAAATATCTTAAGGAAGAAAATGTTGTTCTGGAGGAAGAAGAACGGTTGACCATGCAGGCCCGGATGGAAGAATTTATGTTTCTGGGTATGCGTTTGACAGAAGGAATCAGTATTTCCGAATTTAACAGACGGTTTCAGTGTGATTTTCAGGACATTTACGGGGCAGCTGTTTGGGAACTGAAAAAGGACGGGATGGTATTTCAGGAGGGAGACAGGGTGGCTCTGACGGACCGGGGCCTTGATCTGAGTAATTACTGTTTTGAAAAGTTTTTATTATAACAAAGAAAAGAAAGGAGCGTGCATACCATGAGAAACGTGCTTCTCATGAAAAACAGAAAGCTGACACACAGTCCGGCGTACTGGCTGTGCCGTCAGGGAAAACTTCTGGTGGAGAGAGTTATTCTGTATGTATTGTATGCAGGTATTTATCAGTTATACCGTCTGGATACGGATGTGAGGGAAGAGATTGCCGGCTGGCGCCTGGGCCGCGTATACGGGCTGCAGTGCTGCGCGGGAGGGCCTGCTCTGTATTTCATGAAGACAAAAGATGGAATCTGCAGGATTGCATCCAGAAGCTATCGTCAGGCAGATGTGTGTTTCATTTTTAAAAGCGCAGATCAGGCTTTTCAGGTGGTGACAGGCCAGATCAGTGTGGCGGATGCTTATGCCCGGCATGCATTTGTTTTATCAGGTGACATAGGATATGCCATGTCTTTTGCAAGAGTGGTAGACCGGACAGAGCAGTACCTGTTTCCACGTATTATGACGTGCAGAATTTTAAAAAGGCAGGAAAAACGTCAGGTTCCCATGCTGTATGTTTATCTCCGTATCGTCCTGGGGATGTTTACAGGAGATTATCGTGCAAAATTATGATTTGTGCGGGAATTGCAGTCGGAATTACCTGCATGAACAGAACAGTAAAATAAATGCACAGCAGAAAAAATGTGCAACAGAAAGAATGAGTACAGAAAGAGTGAATGAATATGTTCCCGGATTTTTATGAATTTCAGCATAATACGAAAATTGTTTCCGGCCGGTACGGTCTGGAAAATCTGGCTGCCGAACTGAGACAGCTGGGAGTAAAGAGGCCTCTGCTGCTTTCTGATGAAGGGCTGGTGGCGGCAGGAATTGTCCGTCAGGTGACAGATTCCGTGGAAAACAACGGTCTGAAGTGGGCTGCTGTCTATACGGAGATTCCACGGGATTCCTCCCTGGATGTGGTAAATAAAATTGCTGCCTTTTATCAGAAAAAAGGCTGTGATGCACTGGTTGCGGTGGGAGGCGGTTCTGTCATTGATACTGCCAAAGGAACAAAGATGCTTCTGTCACTGAATGTGGAAGATATCCGCCAGCTGGCAGGCTGTGAATGTATCCGCAGAGGACGCAGGATCCCTTTTGCAGTGATTCCAACCACTTCCGGAACCGGTTCGGAGTCTACTCTGGTTGCAGTAATCAGAGATGAATTGCGTAAACAGAAACTGGAATATATTTCCTATGAACTGCAGCCTGATCTGGCTGTGCTGGATCCACGTACTACAATTACCCTGCCGCCTCTGATTACCGCGACCACCGGTATGGATGCATTATGTCATGCCATAGAGGCATTTACCTGTATGCAGAAGAATCCGGTCAGTGATGCATATGCTGCTGCAGCTATGAATCTGATTCGCGAGAATCTGCTGCAGGCAGTACAAAACGGACAGGATGAGAAGGCAAGGCTTGCCATGGCCAATGCTTCCATGCTTGCCGGAGCGGCTTTTTCCAATTCCATGGTGGGACTGGTTCATGCCATCGGTCATGCACTGGGCTCTGTATGTATGGTTCCTCATGGTCATGCCATGACGATTCTGCTTCCTTATGTTATGATGTATCAGTATCCCCGCATGAAATCCCTGTATGCCGAGATGCTGGTTTATCTGGCGGGACCGGATGTCTATGCTGCAGCACCTGAGGAAAAGCGCGGAAGAGAGGCAATCCGCACCATCATGATCATGAAACACAGACTGCATCGGATCTGCCATTTGCCGGAAAAACTCCGTGAAGTCGGTGTTACACGGGCAGATTTCGAAAGGATCGCTCAGCTGGCTGTGGACGATGGAGCCATGATCGTGAATCCTGTGGCTGCGGACAAACAGGATATAATGAAGATTCTGGAACGGGCATTTTAGATGAGGTAACAAACATGACTGAGATTGAAAAAATTGTTAAGCGTCAGCGCTGGTATTTTGCAACGGGAAAGACAAAAAGCTATGCGTTCCGTATGCATGCGCTGACAGAGCTGGAAAAGAGTATACGATTTCATGAAAAAGAGCTGAATGATGCTCTGAAAAAGGACCTGAATAAAGCGCGTATGGAAAGCTACATGACGGAAACCGGTATGGTGCTCAGTGAAATATCCTATCTGAAGAAGCATCTGGCCGGATGGATGAAAGAAAAAAATGTTCTGTCTCCTCTGGCGCAGTTTCATGCCCGCAGCTTTGAAGTGAAAGAACCTTATGGTGTGGTACTGGTGATGGCTCCGTGGAATTATCCTTTCATGCTTTTGATGGAGCCTGTGGCAGGAGCCATTGCTGCGGGTAACTGTGTTGTGGCAAAACCCTCTGCTTATTCCCCCAATGTGTCTGCTGTGATTGCCACAATCATCCGCGAAGCGCTTCCGGCAGGTCTGGTGGAAGTGGTGGAAGGCGGTCGTGCACAAAATCAGGAGCTTCTGGATCAGAAATTTGACTATATTTTCTTTACAGGCGGTGTAAAAGTGGGACAGCTTGTTCTGGAGAAGGCATCCAGACATCTGACTCCCGTTACTCTGGAGCTGGGTGGAAAAAGTCCCTGTATTGTGGATCAGACTGCCAATATCCGGCTGGCTGCCAAAAGAATTGTATTCGGCAAATATCTGAATGCAGGTCAGACCTGTGTGGCACCGGACTATATTCTGGTACATGAATCGGTGAAGGATGAACTGGTAAAATATCTGAAATTTTATATTTCAGTCATGCTGGGTGACCATCCCCTGAAAAATCCGGAGTATCCCAAAATTATCAACGAAAAGCATTTCGATCGCCTTATGGGTCTATTGAAGGATGAAAAAGCTGCTGTGGGAGGAAAAGGAGACCGGCAGCAGCTGAAGATCGAGCCTACCGTACTGGTTGATGTGACGGGTGATTCGCCGGTTATGCAGGAGGAGATTTTCGGTCCCATCCTTCCTGTTCTGTCATATCAGTATCTTACGGATGCAGAAGCATTTGTAAACGGACGTCCCAAGCCTCTGGCACTGTATCTGTTTACAAAAAACAGGAAAACAGAGAAAAGAATTCTGAAGAATATTTCCTTCGGAGGCGGATGCATAAATGATACGATCATTCATCTGGCTACTTCGCGTATGGGCTTCGGCGGAGTGGGAGGCAGCGGAATGGGAAGCTATCACGGTAAATACAGTTTCAACACTTTTACGCATACCAAAAGTATTGTAAAAAAATATTGCTGGCTGGATCTGCCCATGAGATATCATCCTTATACATTCTGGAAAGAACTTCTGGTCCGGATCTTCATGGGATGATTTCCGGTTGTGCATGGCAGGCTTTTAAGCTGTTTAGATTATTTCAGACGAGATTGAGAGGAACAAAGTATGAAATTATTGATTAAAAAAGGGCACGTGCTGAATCCGGCAGATGGTTTCGATCAGACTGCGGATGTTCTGGTGGCAGATGGAATTGTTAAGAAAATCTCTGTGGAGCCTCTGGAAGATAATGAGGCTCAGGTAATTGATGCGGAAGGATTATATGTGATGCCGGGATTTATTGATCTTCATGTGCATCTGAGAGATCCGGGCCTGACTTATAAGGAAACACTGGCAACCGGCAGTATGGCGGCTGCCAGAGGCGGTTTCACATCCATCTGTCCCATGCCCAATACAAAACCGGTTACGGATACTCCTGAAAAGGTTGCTGAAATTGTCAGACGTTCCGAAACGGAAGCGGTTGTTCATGTTCTTCCCGTAGGTGCTGTAACAGTGGGCATGGAGGGAAAGGAAGTGACTGATATTGCAGGGATGAAAGCGGCAGGAGCCATTGCCGTCAGTGAAGACGGTAAATCCGTAATGGACAGCGCTGTTTATGCAGAAGGTATGAAAAGGGCTGCAGAAGCCGGAATTCCCGTTTTTGCTCACTGCGAAGACATAAGACTGGTAAGAGGCGGTGTCATGAATGCGGGAAGAAAAGCGCAGGAGCTGGGGCTGCCCGGTATTACCAATGCAGTTGAGGATATTATCGCTGTCCGCGATATACTTCTGGCTGAAGAAACCGGTGCAAAACTGCATCTGTGTCATTGTTCCACGAAATACAGTGTCCCCATGGTGGAACAGGCCAGAGCAAAAGGACTTCCGGTCAGTGCGGAAGTCTGCCCTCATCATTTCGCCATGAGTGAAGATGATATCACGGAGGATCATGGCCGCTTCAAGATGAACCCGCCGCTGCGGGGCAGGGAGGATGTTCAGGCATTGAAGGAGGGAATCCGTGCAGGTATCATGACCTGTATTTCCACGGATCATGCGCCTCATTCGGCCGAAGAGAAGAACTGCTCCATGAAAAAGGCGGCATTCGGTATCGTGGGACTGGAGACAGCATTCGGGCTTTCCGTAACGGAACTGGTGGAAGGAGGCTGTCTGACCCCCATGGAGCTGGCTTCCCATATGTCTTTTGAGCCTGCAAAAGTAATCGGGATCCCCAAAGGAGATATATCAGAAGGGAAATGTGCGGATATTGCCATTGTGGACATGAAAGAAAAATGGATCGTAGACCCTGAAGAATTTGCTTCCAGAGGCAGAAATACTCCGTTTGCCGGCAGGGAACTGACCGGACGTGTAAAGTATACCATCTGTGATGGCAAAGTAGTGTTTAAAGACTGATAGAGGAGGACATGGAATATGTCAACATATAAAGAAACAGCCTGTGTGGTTTCTCAGGAAACTCTGGCAGACGGCATCTGCAGTATGTGGATCCGTACAGACCGGATTGCAGGTGAAGCAAGGCCGGGACAGTTTATTTCCGTATACTGTAAAGACGGCTCCCGTATGCTTCCCCGTCCCATCAGCATCTGTGAAATCAGAGAAGATCAGCTGAGGATCGTATATCGTGTTGTGGGAAAAGGTACGGAGGAATTTTCCGGTTATAAAGCGGGTATGGATATTGAAATTACAGGGCCTCTGGGCAATGGTTTTCCCCTGGATCGTGAAGGAACGGCGGTGGTAGTGGGAGGCGGAATCGGTGTGCCCCCCATGCTGGAGCTTTCGAAACAGCTGCCTGGTAAAAAGATCGCGGTCATGGGTTACCGCAACAGCCAGATGTTTTTGAAAGAACAGTTTGAAGAAGCGGCAGATGAAGTCTATATTGCTACGGAAGACGGAAGCTTCGGTACAAAAGGAAATGTAATCGATGCCATGAAAGCAAATGACATCCGGGCAGATGTGCTGTTTGCCTGCGGCCCCATGCCCATGCTGCGTGCGTTGAAGGCATATGCAGAGGAAAACGGCATGGAAGCATGGATTTCTCTGGAAGAGAAGATGGCCTGCGGTATCGGAGCATGTCTGGCCTGTGTATGTAAATCAAAAGAAAAAGATGCACATACCAATGTGCACAATAAGAGAATCTGTAAAGAAGGTCCCGTATTCAATGCGCAGGAGGTGGAAATCTGATGGCTGGTACATCCGTTAATCTTGCAGGAGTTACCCTGAAAAATCCCGTAATGACTGCTTCCGGTACTTTCGGTTCCGGTGCGGAATTTGCGGAGTTTGTTGATCTGAATAAACTGGGAGCTGTAGTGACCAAGGGTGTAGCCAATGTACCCTGGCCCGGCAATCCCACACCCCGTATCGCGGAGACCGCCAGCGGCATGATCAATGCCATCGGCCTGCAGAATCCGGGCATTGACCTGTTCTGTGAACGGGATATTCCTTTCCTGAAAAAATATGATACTAAAATTATCGTAAATGTCTGCGGTAAATCCACAGAGGATTATCTGGAAGTTGTGGAACGTCTCAGTGAACAGCCGGTGGATATGCTGGAGATCAATATTTCCTGCCCCAACGTAAAAGAAGGAGGAATTGCTTTCGGTCAGAAAGCCGAGGCAGCCTATGCTATTACCAAAGCGGTAAAGGAAAAGGCAAAACAGCCTGTAATCATGAAACTGAGCCCCAATGTAACCGATATTGCGGAGATGGCAAGAGCGGTGGAAGCCGGCGGAGCAGATGTGATTTCTCTTATCAATACATTGACAGGAATGAAAATCGATATCCATAAGCGTTGTTTCGCACTGGCCAATAAAACGGGTGGATTATCAGGCCCCGCCATTAAGCCGGTGGCTGTCCGCATGGTTTATCAGGTGGCTCAGGCGGTGAAGATTCCCATCATCGGTATGGGCGGTATCGCCACCTGGGAGGATGCCATTGAGTTCATCCTTGCGGGAGCAACCGGTATTTCCGTGGGAACTGCCAATTTCAACAATCCCCGGGCGACAGAAGAAATAGCTGCAGGTATCGAGCGTTATCTGGATCAGAATGGCATAGCGGATATCAATGAGCTGATCGGAGCGGTGCATTAGGTTGTTGTACCTGTATGTGCCGGCAGAATATCAATTGCCTTGAAAATACTATGGAAACGTGTTAGAATGGTAAAAATATTTTTTGCCTTTTCCCTTTCCGGAAAATGCTGTATGGAGGTTTTTTACGAATGGAAGCATATAAAGCTGAGTTTATTGAGTTTATGGTAGATTGCAACGTTTTGAAGTTTGGTGATTTTGTAACTAAGAGCGGCAGAAAAACCCCCTTCTTTATTAATACCGGTTTTTACAGAACCGGTGCACAGCTTCGCAAACTGGGCGAATATTATGCAAAAGCAATTGCAGGTACTTTCGGCACGGATTTTGATATTCTGTTTGGTCCTGCCTATAAGGGAATTCCGCTGAGCGTGGCTGCTTCAATGGCCATGAGTGAACAGTATGATGCTGATATCAAATACTGTTCAAACCGTAAGGAAGTAAAGGATCACGGTGATACGGGAATCCTCCTGGGAAGTCCCATTTCTGACGGTGACCGTGTTGTAATTATTGAAGATGTTACGACCGCAGGTACCAGTATCGGAGAGACTCTGCCGATCATCAAAGCACAGGCTGATGCTGATGTTCTTGGTCTGGTGGTTTCCGTTGACCGTATGGAACGTGGTAAGGGTGAGAAATCCGCACTGCAGGAGATCAAGGAAACTTACGGATTTGAAACAACCGCAATCGTAACCATGGCAGATGTGGTTGAGCATCTGTACAACAGACCCTACAAGGGAAAAGTCATCATCGATGATGCGTTGAAAGCTGCCATCGATGCATATTATGACATTTATGGTGTAAAATAATCTGGAGGCGGACTGCTTATGAGCAACGGAATGGAAAAAGTCTACAAAGTTATGCGCACATCCGGTGCATGGAATATTGCCATCGGTATCGTGCTGATTGCAGTCAGTGTGACAGCAGGAGTGATTTCCATTGTCAATGGAGCGTCTCTTCTGAAAAATAAATCAGATATTACATTTTAATCCGTTCATAATGTCCGCCCGGTGTGAATTCCCATGCCGGGCGGATATCGACTGAATGGCACCAGGAAAGGGAGATACGGATGAATCGAAAACAGGTTCGTTTTTTACTTGCCATGTCATTGCTGGAGCTTTTCGTGCTGTACGGATGTATCATGTATTCTTATCTGATGAAAGGTCATGTACCTCCGGCAGCAGGAATCGTGGGCCTTGTGCTTATGGTGTGCTCCTTTACCGGAAGCGTTTACGGTAAATTTGAGATGAAGACTTTTAAGGAAAATCATAATTATGCAGGAATTGTTGGAACGAGGCTGCACATGCTGGTTTTTCTGGTTCTTATCATTCTTTACGCAGTGGGGCTGATTCTGTAGAGCAGTGAATAGATATTGTTTCCGGATTTTTCAGTTCCGGATTTTATATTGGAGAGATTTAGATGGATTACAGATTATTGTTTGAAGATGCAAACAGGGAAGTTAATGAGCGGTTTGAGCTTGCTTCCCATCGGATCCGTGAAATTGCCGGCGGTGATATCTGCAGGGAATTGCCGGAAGGATACAGGGAGTATTTTCAGAGAACGGCCGGTTTTGCTGTTATGGTACTGGAGACAGCCCGTGATCTTCTGAAAGAAGACCCGAAGAAAGTGGAAGTATCTGTTCTGAAAGACAGAAACCGCAGGTTATATGAAGATGTTGCGGGCAAATCCTATGAAAGCAGTTTTGCCAATCCGGATGCAGCTGCAGAAAAACTTGGTCAGGATATGGGACGTTATCTGTCCTTTTTATATACGGAGATGCGGGGAATGATCCGCTATGCGTATGAGTTCCGTTATACGGAGCTGACTGTATGTATGGAGATTTTTCTGGAAATTTACTGTATGATGGAAGATGCGGCTGTAAATGGAGAGAATATGGACAGCCCGAAACTGTTAAGCAGTGTGAGAGATGCCCTGTACTACTATGTCAGTGATTATGCGGATCTGTTTCTGGATGCCCGGGTAGCTGCTTCGCTGGATCCCAGGTATTCGGTGATTCGTGACATTGTGATGGATTCTGATCTGCTTCGGACCGATTATCTTTATTATTATGGAGATTATGTTTCAGAGGATGAACTGAAAACCTCCGCATATATAGCCACATTGCCTCAGGAAACCATCGATCTGATGGCAGATACTTATATTGACGGTTATTACAGGGGGTTTGAGCTGGCAGGAATCGATATCAGCAGGAAAAGATATGTGGAAGTGCGTTTCAATTTCGGTTTTGAGAGAGTAATTCGTTCTGCTGTTGCCAGACTGGAGGCGGACGGACATGAAGTAATCTGCATTCGGCCCGCCACGGCTCTGATCAATAAAAAGAATAATCTCCGTTCCGGCTGCTGCGGTCTGTCGGAAAATGATCAATACGATTATGATCATCGTTATGATATGGGGCTTTTTCTTGACAGTGCCCTGAAAGAACGGAAACTTTCCGTTTACCGTAATGCCTATGAGAAGAGAAAAGAACTGGCAGCTTCCATGGCAGGACCGGCGGTTCTGGAAACATTCGGTGAAAAACTGTTTAAACCGGTCAATAAAGAGAGCTGTGCAGTCCTTTCGGGCAGGCAGCAGAAGCTTCTGGCACAGATGAATACGGAGATGGTGAGAATTGTTTACCAGTATATCAACGGTGAAGAGAGAAGTTTTACTATAATTTCATTCCCCACTCCGGCCATTGGCCCCCATTTTGAAGAAATATTTAACGAAACAATACGCCTGAACACCCTTGATTATGGAAAATACAGAGAAATTCATCAAAAAATGATAGATGCGCTGGACAAATGCAAACGGGTTGTGGTAAAAGGTATAGGAGATAATCAGACAAATCTGACGGTTTCTTTATGTAATCTTCACAATTCGGATAAGGAGACTCTTTTTGAAAACTGTCTGGCAGATGTAAATATTCCTTTGGGTGAGGTATTTACATCACCGCGTCTTGCGGGGACAAACGGACGGCTTCACGTAAGTGAAGTTTACATTGATGGTATGCG
The DNA here is from genome assembly GCA_034086685.1 of Lachnospiraceae bacterium. Classification (GTDB taxonomy): domain Bacteria; phylum Bacillota; class Clostridia; order Lachnospirales; family Lachnospiraceae; genus TWA4. Next base: position 8,354 of record JAXDZY010000133.1, on the reverse strand, counting down.
GTTTGAAAATCTGATTTTTGATGTGGAAGACGGCATGGTAAAGGACTGGTCCTGCAGCAATTTTGCAGAGCCGGAAGAAGGCCGGAAACTGGTTCAGACCATGATTCTGGCGGGTTATGACAGTCTTCCCATGGGTGAATTTGCCATAGGCACCAACACGGTGGCCTATCGTATGGCAAAGGATTATCAGATATTTGATAAACTTAAGATTCTTATTGCTGAAAAAACAGGTCCGCATTTTGCATTCGGCGATACCTGCTACAGCAACAGTGAGGATCGTAAGGTATATAACCCCGACGGCAAGGAGATCATTGCCCGGGAGAATGAAATCTCTGCTCTGCGCAAAACAGAACCGGAGAAGGCATATTATGGCTGCCATACGGATATTACACTTCCATATGACGAACTGGGCTGTCTCTACGGAGTAACAGAAACAGGTGAAGAAATTCCTGTTATTAAGGATGGACTTTTTGTTCTGCCCGGTACAGAAGCTCTCAATGAGGCACTGGAACAGCAGACGGTATAACGCACAGACAGATGGACAATTTCAACGTAAGCAGGAGGAAAGCAGACTATGAGTAAACCAGTAGTTGGTATCATTATGGGCAGTGATTCTGATCTTTCTATTATGCAGAAGGCTGCAAAGACACTGGATGATTTCGGAGTAGCCTATGAGCTGACCATCATTTCAGCTCACAGAACACCTGATAAGATGATCGAGTATACAAGATCCGCAAAAGAAAGAGGAATCAGAGTTCTCATTACCGGAGCAGGATGGGCGGCAGCACTTCCGGGTATGGTTGCGGCTCTGACCACACTTCCCGTTATTGGAGTACCGTTAAGTTCCAAATATTTCGGAGGCATGGATGCGCTGTATTCTGTTGTTATGACACCTCCCGGAGTGCCGGTGGCCACTGTTGCGGTGGATGGAGCACAGAACGCCGCTTTGCTGGCGTTGAAGATTCTGGCGGTTTCCGACGAGGAACTGGGAGAAAAACTGGCTGCATACAGCGACAATATGAAAGATACTGTGGAAGCGAAGGCTGAAAAGGTTGAAACCATTGGCTATAAGGCATATCTGGAGCAGATGAAGAAATAAATTCCGGAGCAGAAAGGTACTGTTCCGAAAAGATATACCATGGTACGGCTGTGGGGTATCCGGTCACGTGTATCCGCAGAGTATCAATAAACAAGATAACAATTTAGAGGAGAAATGTTATGGATTACAAGAATGCAGGTGTTGATATTGAAGCTGGTTACAAATCCGTTGAATTGATGAAGAAACATGTTAAAGAAACCATGAGACCCGAAGTACTTGGCGGTATCGGCGGTTTTTCCGGCGCATTCTCCATGGATGCATTTAAAAATATGGAACACCCTACACTGGTATCCGGTACCGATGGTGTTGGTACCAAGCTGAAACTGGCTTTTATTATGGATAAGCACAACACGGTCGGTATTGACTGCGTGGCAATGTGTGTGAATGATATTGCATGTGCAGGCGGCGAACCGCTGTTCTTCCTGGACTATATTGCATGCGGTAAAAATTATCCTGAAAAGATTGCTGAGATTGTCAGTGGTGTGGCAGAAGGCTGCAAACAGGCAGGCGCAGCTCTGATTGGCGGAGAAACTGCAGAGATGCCCGGCTTCTATCCTGTTGATGAATACGATCTGGCCGGTTTTTCCGTAGGAGTGGTTGATCAGAAAGATCTGATTACCGGTGCGTCTCTTGCCGAAGGAGATATTCTGATCGGTATGGCATCTTCAGGTGTACACAGCAATGGTTTTTCACTGGTAAGAAGCGTATTCGAGATGACTAGAGAAAGTCTGGATACATATTACGACGAGCTTGGAGCGACTCTTGGGGAGACCCTTCTTGCTCCCACCAAGATTTATGTTAAGGCATTAAAATCCATCAAAGATGCATCTGTTAAGATCAAAGCCTGCAGTCACATCACAGGCGGCGGTTTCTATGAAAATGTACCCCGTATGCTCTCTGAGAGCACACATGCTGTTATCGAAAAGAACAGCTACCCGGTACCTCCCATTTTCCCTCTGATGCAGAAAAAAGGTGAAATTGAAGAAAAAATCATGTACAATACTTTCAATATGGGTATCGGTATGGTTGTGGCTGTTTCACCTGATGATGTGGACAGAACAATGGAAGCAATTAAGGAAGCAGGAGAAGCTCCTTATGTAATCGGCAGAATTACTGCCGGCGAAAAAGGTGTAACTCTGGTTTAATAATCAGTAACTGTCCGGATCGGGTTTCAGGACCGGCTCCGGGCAGTTATTTTCAGCAGTACAGGAGGATAAGGAATGAAAATCGGTGTACTGGTATCCGGAGGCGGCACAAATCTGCAGGCAATTATTGACAGTATTGAAGCCGGCCGCATTACAAATGCTTCTATTGAAGTAGTTATCAGCAATAATAAAGGTGTTTATGCACTGGAAAGGGCAAAGAAACACGGAATCCCGGCTGAATGTCTGTCACCTGCGGATTTCCCTGACAGACCTGCATTTCATCAGGCATTGATCAGGAGGCTTCAGGATTATGGAGTGGAACTGGTTGTTCTTGCCGGATATCTGGTCAATATTTCTCCGGAGATGGTTGCAGCATTTCCCAGGAGGATTATTAATATACATCCCTCTCTGATTCCGTCATTCTGCGGAAAGGGATATTACGGGCTTAAAGTACATGAAGCGGCCCTGGCACGCGGTGTAAAGGTTACAGGAGCTACCGTTCACTTTGTAGATGAAGGGACGGATTCCGGTCCCATCATTATGCAGAAGGCGGTGGAAATTCCTGATGGAATTTCAGCAGAGGACCTGCAGTTAAAGGTTATGCAGGAAGCAGAATGGATTCTGCTCCCCGCAGCGATTCAGAAAATTGCGAATGGTTTGTTATAAAACACTGAAAGCAGAGGAAGGTAGAGACGAACATGAAAGTACTCATTGTAGGAAGCGGCGGCAGAGAGCATGCCATTGCATGGAAAGTGGCACAGAGTAAAAAGGTTAGCAGGATTTACTGCGCTCCCGGTAATGCGGGAATTGCCAGTGTGGCAGAATGTGTTCCCATTGGCGCCATGGAATTTGATAAGCTGGTTGCATTTGCAAAAGAAAAAGAAATCGATCTGACAATTATCGGTATGGATGATCCGCTGGTGGGAGGTATCGTGGATGTATTCGAAGCAGAAGGACTGAGAGTGTTCGGCCCCCGTAAAAATGCAGCGATTCTGGAAGGTTCAAAATCTTTCTCCAAGGATCTGATGAAAAAGTATAACATCCCTACTGCAGCGTATGAAGTATTTACAGATGCGGATAAAGCAATTTCCTATCTGAAGGAAAAAGCGGAGTTCCCCATTGTATTGAAGGCAGATGGTCTGGCTCTTGGAAAAGGTGTTCTGATCTGCAATACTCTGGAAGAGGCAGTTGACGGTGTCCGTACCATTATGACAGATAAAAAATTCGGTTCTGCCGGTAATACCATGGTTATTGAAGAATTTATGACCGGACGCGAGGTATCCGTTCTTTCATTTGTTGATGGTGAGACCATTCGCATTATGACTTCTGCCCAGGATCATAAACGTGCAAAAGATGGCGATCAGGGTCTGAATACAGGTGGTATGGGAACCTTCTCACCCAGCCCTTTTTATACAGAAGAAGTGGATGAATTCTGCAAAAAGTATATTTATCAGGCAACAGTTGATGCCATGAAAGCGGAAGGAAGACCCTTTAAGGGTATTATTTTCTTCGGACTGATGCTGACCCCCAAAGGCCCCCGTGTGCTGGAGTACAATGCCCGTTTCGGTGATCCGGAAGCTCAGGTGGTTATCCCCCGTATGAAAAATGATATTGTTGAGGTAATGGAAGCCTGCATCGACGGTACACTTTCCGAAATAGAGCTGCAGTTTGAAGACAACGCGGCTGTCTGCGTTGTACTTGCTTCAGATGGTTATCCTGTTTCCTACGAAAAAGGTTTCCCCATCAGCGGACTTGAGACAGTTGAGAAGATGGATGGATATTATGTATTCCATGCAGGCACAAAATTCAATGAGGAAGGGCGTATTGTTACTAACGGAGGACGTGTTCTTGGTGTAGTTGCCAAAGGCTGTGATCTCAAGCAGGCCAGACTCAATGCTTACTCTGCCACAACATGGGTGGAATTTGATAATAAGTATATGAGAAACGATATTGGCAAGGCAATTGATGAAGTAAACGAAGCATGAGATGGAGCCACACACACTGCCGGATGAATCAAAAAGATGAATAAAATAAAAAGGCCGTCACGGGATTTATGTGACGGTCTTTTTCATTCCATGATCTCTGATCAGCATATGCATGTTTTCAGGTTCCTTCAGAGATATGGTATCGATTCGGTTTGTGGAAAATGACTTTAACAGCTGAAGTATCAGAAGTCTGTCGATGATCTCCTGTTCTCTGTCAAATGTATGGGACAGGTCAATACCGAGAATAAACTGATCTGTAAAAAAAAGTCCATCCGGCCGTCCGAAGGCATTTTCCGGTGTACAGGTTGCACTGAGAAAATTCCGGATTTTCGGGAGCTCAGAAAAATCCGTCATCCATTCTTCCTGCCGGTAGGTGTAAATGAAATCTTTCAGCCGGCTCCTGGAAACGAAAAAGGTATCCTGCATGTTAAGAAGTCCTTTTACAACATCAGCTTCCACAGGATACAGAGAGATACAGACTTTTTCAATCATGGGCATAAAAGTTCCGGGAAAGTGCCGGAGCAGAAACGCCGGACGGTAAAACATTCTGCTGTTGAAATGCTGTCCCAGAAAGGACAGGATCATGGTTTCTTTTTTATTCATTTCATGAAGAATCACATAAACCAGTTTTGTGTTTGGATTCTGCATGGCGGTTCCCCAACATTCCCGGATAATTCCGTTTTCTGAAAGTGTCAGATGTACCTCATATTTACCGCGTTCCCGCATTTCAAACCGGAGTTTTGATTCTCCGCAGATAATCTCCCTGTGAGTAGGATGATAGGAATAAAAATAGTATTCATGAAGATAACTGTCTCCATCAAAAAAACAGTGGTCAATTTCGCGGTTCTCCTGGCTTCTCTTCAGGGGCTGGGAAAAATGGCTGTCATGAATATACTGAAGCATCTCTTTCGAAGAATAAAAGTCATATGCTTCCTGTTTCAGTACAGATTTTGCTTTCAGAAGAAAATAGAAATTCTGTTCGGAACTGTGAATTTGCATCATGATATAAGACGAATACAGATAATCAAAATGTCTGATATCCCAGTTGTACAATGAGCAGAGAATCAGCAGAAATAAAGCGTAGGCCATGCTGTTGATGCTTCCTGTCCGGCACAGATCATCAATAAAAATATGGAGCCGTTCATCCCACAGGTCAGATTCTGCAATCAGAGTCTGTACGGAAGACACAATCTCAGGAAGACGGTATTCCTGAATCTGAAAAGTATCCTGAATCTGCTCCAGGGTAAGTTTCAGGAAAGTATCTCCATTTGTTTTGAGAATTTTATTTGTATATATCTCCTGCATCAGGGGTGCAAGCAGCCACCGATTTCCATAGGTTCTTTTAGGAGGAGGATTTTTTGTGTAGTTGCAATTCTCAAAAAGCTTTGAAATGGAAGAAGAGTCTTCTTTTACCTGAATGTTTAATTCCCGGGGGAACAGACGGATCAGCCAGCCCAGCCGGAGTTCTTCTTTTGACTGTAATTGTTCCATTTCTTTCATTTGCAGATAATCCGCTTCATCAAAAATCTGCAGAATTTTCAGCAGAGTCAATTTCATAAGTGTCTGACACCTCCCTGTTGTATGAGATACCTGTATTTTATCATATGATCACAAAAAGTAAATATTTTATATGATTTTGTGATTTTTTCTTGAAAACAGGTGGATTATTTCGAACGTTTACAGTTTCTGCCATTTCTTTTATACTGCTTTTATCAGAAACGGAAAAGACAGATCTGGCAGTTGTATTTTCCGGCAGCTGTAATGCAGTGGAAAAAATTTGGTAAAAAGGGGTTGGAATTATGAGTGAAAAATCATATGCGGATTTGCATACGCATTCCAGTTTATCAGATGGAGTATTGTCTCCGGAAGAATTGATCAGGGCAGCTGAAAATGCGGGAATAAAGGCACTGGCCATAACCGATCACAATTTTGATAATCCGGATTTCGAGAAATTATCCTCCGGATATCCTCAGATGGAATTGGTTCGGGGAAGTGAAATTTCCTGCCTTTATACATTGGAATCAGGAAGAAGAAAGGAACTTCATGTTGTGGCACTGGATTATGATTCTTCAAATGAAAAAATCCGGAACATATTCAGCATGAGTTCGCATGGAAGAAAACCTTATGTGGAAGCGATACTGGAGAAACTGAGGGATAACGGTATTGACCTGGGAACTTATGAAGAACTGAAGAATACTTTTCCGCAAACTCATCATCTTGGGAGAAAACAGATCGCAGTGGTCATGAAAGAGAGGGGATATGTCAGAACCGTGGATGAAGGTTTTGACATCTATATCGGAGCTTTGGGGAAGAAAAAAGCATACGTGGAGCATACATTTGCTTATGCGGAGTTGGGAGAAGTCACAGAAGCAATCATGGAGGCAGGTGGGATTCCGGTACTTGCTCACCTGTATTCGTATGGTCTGACTGATAAAGAAAGCAGAGAGCTGGTGGAATGTTATCAGAAACTGACAGCAGGGATTGGTGCGCTGGAAGTGGAATATGCCAGATATACCAGGGCTCAGAGGGACAGACTGAGAGAACTGGCCAGGGAATATAATTTACTTGAATCGGCAGCATCTGACTTCCATGAATCAGAGACTGTCACTCTGGACAATCATTTTCCTTATGAGATTTACCAGCGGATGAAAGAACGGAAAAAACAGTATTATGGATGAAAAAAAGTGGTATGCGGCTGATAAAAGTCGGCAGCATACCACTTTTGTGGTCTATTCGAAAATCTTTTGAAAAATTTCTTCGCACAAATCCTCCAGATAAGGTTCATCATCAATATGATATTCACGAATCAGATAGGAACGGATCATATCCATGCGTTTCAGACAGAGAACTTCCATGGAATCGGGAAGTACCGATTCAGCTGCATCAATCATCTTGTCAATCTGAGCAGCTGAATAAGTGGAAGCACACCAGTTTACAATCTGGCGCCGTTGTTTCTGCTCAAAGGAAATCATGGCTTTGACCAGATTTGCTTTTTTAAGTGTTGAATGGGCTCCCAGAAGACAGAATAAAGCGAGAATACCGATGATGGAATCAGTCAGGATCCGGGAAAAGCTTCCCATAGGCAGCTTGACAATGCGGGACAGATCAATGATCAGAATAAAAGCCAGAACCAGTCCGACGATCAGAAGAGAAGAACCGGAAGTACTCAGATCCTCGTACTTCTCTTTGCTGCTTACGTAAACACCGGAATGTGCCTGGAGATCAGGACCTTTTTCGGAATCATCAGGAGCGGCAGATATATTGTTGATATTATGATGAACATTCGGAAAATCAGGCATGTGTATTCCTCCATTCCAAAACAGATATTGTCAAATGTTAAAAGTATTATATAATAGAATAAAATGCGAAACAATGGAAAATCCGCAGTTTATAAAACTTTTAGAATAGAGTATTTTATTGTTTATATTTTAATGGATGGCAGGAAAGTGAAGGAAATATAATTATGAAGATTTCAGTTTTATCAGTTGGTAAAATTAAAGAAAAATATTTTACAGCAGCAATTGCTGAGTATTCAAAACGTCTTGGACGTTATTGTAAACTGGAGATTATTGAGGTGCAGGATGAGAAAACACCGGATAAAGCACCTGAGGCAATTAATACACAGATCAGAGAAAAGGAAGGAGAACGCCTTTTATCCAATATCAGAGAGGATTCTTATGTAATTGCTCTGGCTATTCAGGGGAAAGAGCTTTCTTCAGAGCAGCTTGCCGATAAGATAAGTGGGCTGGCTTTAAACGGAAAAAGTCACATTGTATTTGTGATCGGCGGTTCTCTGGGATTGTCTGATGCGGTTTTAAAACGGGCAGATTATCAGCTCAGTTTTTCTCCCATGACTTTCCCGCACCAGCTCATGCGGGTGATCCTTCTTGAGCAGGTTTATCGGGCATTTAAAATCAATGCAGGAGAACCATATCATAAATGAGGGAGGTTTCGAAGCTTTTGGGGTTCAGAGGAGGCAGATGACTTCAGGTGGATGTTTGGGTGAAAAAACTCTGCTTGACGCCTTAGACGGAAATATTTATAATGGTGACAAAGAAGAGAATATGGATTTCAAGAAAAATTGAAAAGGCCCAAAAACTGGTTGAAGTACAGGAAAAATTTCGT
>JAXDZY010000080.1:0-36632 GCA_034086685.1 Lachnospiraceae bacterium | reverse complement strand
TGCAGTCTGCGGCTTCCATACGGACTATCAGTTTATAACCAAAAGTCAAATGAGAACAATTCAGAAAAAAAGTAAAGGAAGATAAAAATACTAAAGTCCGAAACGAAAACAAAATCCTCGCAACACCGCATAAACACTGGCGTTGTGAGGATTTTTTCACTGATTAACTGTCAAAAACAGGGTTATACCATGACAGGATGAGAAGTACAATAAAGAAACAGTTAAAAATTCTTTAAATTATTTTAAGTTATGATAACAGATTATTTCACTCCGTTGTCCACGAGTACAGCGTATAAACAGAAAACCACCCTGCAAAGGAAAATCCAAGCAGTTTCAGTATCAGGGGTACTGCCAGCACCAATATGGCAAAAAATACCGTCTGGATGTGATTTTTCCGCCAGGCGGAAATTACAAGAACCACCAGAGTTATGATCATCACAGATGCTGCCTGTGCCAGTACCAGCAGGAATATATAGAAGACAACCGGTACAGGAAGAGGGAAATCACTGCAGTAAGGTATATTATTGACGGAAAATCCCCAGCCATGCAGCGGATAAGTCTGTGAAATACCAACAGCACGGCAGAGGAAAGGAACCAGTGAAAATACGGCTGAAGTGCACAGACAGATCCCGCCATTGCGCAGCAGGATATTCTTCCTGCCTTCCTTCGTCACGCTCAGCAGTTTCCATGTACCTTTTTCATATTCCATGGGAATCACATTACTGAATGCCAGTATCACTCCAAGGGAAAGAAGAAGCAGATCCACGGGGAAATCCTTTTGGGCTCCGTTTCCGGTTCTGCCCACATTTCCCGCTCCCAGCAGATACAGATAACCTGTATCATAGATGAATTTTCCGCTGTTTTCTTCATTTTCCCGGATGCTGTCATACTGCTGCAGAATCCTGTGGAACGAAGGATAAAATGCAGTGACCTGATACCATTTCGATTTCATATCTTCGCCGGTTTCCTGACTGATCTCACCGTCAGCGATCATCTGATCGATCTCATCGATTCTGTCAAATGCTTCCTGAAAACGGTTCTGCTCCGACAGAATCATATTCTCTTTTTCCTCTGTCAGTTCACCTTCCAGCTGCATCATAAGCTCCTGATAATACTGTTCCCGGGCAGACGGCCTGTACTGATGCATCAGCAGACGGCCTCCCATAAAAACTGCAAATATTATCAGGATCAGGGCTGCCTTGTTTGTAACCATGATTTTATAGCATTCATGCCGGATCAGGCCTGCATGGGGACGAAAATGCCGGCGGATGGACCGGTGTCTGTCCGCCAGTTCCAGACTGGTTCCCCGGATGAAAAACACCAGACTCAATGTGATACCTGCCACGGCCAGCAGAACAATCGTACTCCAGGAAAGCGTCATGCGGGAAACAGGAGTTCCGAAGATATTAAAATTCAGATAAGATCCGTACATGTTTTCCGTCTTCAGAAGCCCCGCAGGATTCAGGTATTTAAACAATGCACCTTTGCCCCCTGCGGGTACTGCATAATACAGCACATAACCCATCCCCCAGAACAGGATTCCGGCTGCAAAAGGCAGGGCTGCATTGGCTGATGCAATGCACAGAGCCAGCAAAATGGTACCTGCTGCAAACATGACCAGACCTTTTGTGGCAATGGACAGCAGAATATAAGCCCGGATACTGACAGGCAGTACACTTTCCATATACATGGATACTGACTGAAGCGGTGCCGACAGATCTCCGAAGCCTGCTGCCTGAAGGCAGAACAGCAGATTGACGCCATAAAGCAGAAACGACATGGCCATGCAGTGGAGAAACAGCGCCGCAGCCTTTCCCACAGCACTGTGACCCCAGCCGTATTTTGCTGCCCGGGTGATATAAAAAAGCTTCTTTGCCTTTTCCTCCATCACCAGATTTCCTGTAAAAAGAAATACAGAAAGCAGCAGAAACAGATCGGTCCATACATTCTCCATGGAAATTTTCAGAGGTTTTGAGGGCATCCAGCAGATTCCGTCTCCACCCAGAACGGCATAATCCCGGGCGCTTTTCCGGATATTTTTTTCTGAAAAAGTATCCTTTTTCTGCCCGCCGAATATACTGATACCGCTGAGTGTATTTTCTGCTTCCCTGACAGACTGAAGATACGCATCATATGCCGAAACCTTCTGCTGTTCTTCATAAAGCTCATCCACCATCGTTTTTTCCTCCCACAGAGACTCTGTGTATTTCAGATATTGTCCGCTGCGGTACACATCGTACCATTTTTCAAAAAGGCCCGGATTGCTGTTCAGGGACTGCTCCGCAAGTGCCTCTGCCATTTCCCCGGAGGAATTTTTCATGGCAAGAATCTCCTGAACAAAACTCACGCCGTCCATTTTTTCCTTCAGACCCGCCACATAATCTTCCTTTTCCTGCTCCGACATCCCCGAAATATCCTCCAGAAACATTTTATAAGAAGAAAGGGCAGGTGTCTCACCGTCAGGCAGATTGGTATACCACAGGAGAAATCCATTCAGCACCACAAGAATGATCACAGACAGAACAAAACCCTGCTTTCCCCATATTTTCCCAAGTTCAAAGCCTGTCAGACGGTACATTTCTGCCCCTCCTCTCCAAAAATATGCATGCAGACCTCTTCCAGATTCCGACAGTTTCCGTATCTGCCGCAGAGCCTTTCCACCGTATCCCGGTCCGCCACATGTCCGGCCCGGATGAGCACGATTTCTTTCGCAATGGGTTCGATATCGGAAACCACATGAGTGGATACCAGTATAATCCGCTCACCTGACAGTGCTGCGATCCTTTCCCGGATCTTCACCCGCTCACCGGGATCCAGCCCTGCCGTCGGTTCATCCAGTACGATCAGCCGGGGATTACCCAGTACAGCCTGAGCAATCAGTATGCGCTGCTTCATGCCCCCTGAATAGGTGCCGATGGGCCGGTGGGCATATTCTGTCATATTCACAAAATCCAGTACGCGTTCAATTTCACCGGACATCTGCTTTCCCGAAATTCCTTTCAGGGCAGCCATATAAGACAGAAACCGTCTCCCGGTAAACGTATCGTACAGACCCTGCTGCTGAGGCGCATATCCCAGTATGCTGCGGTAGGATGCTCCCAGTTCTCTGATATCGGTCCCCTCCCATTTTACCTGCCCTTCATCGGGCTTTATATTGCCGGTAATAATATTCATCAAAGTGGATTTCCCGGCTCCGTTTGGCCCCAGCAGCCCGTATATGCCATGCCCAAGTGTCAGAGAGACCTGCTGAAGAGCCGTTTTGTCCTTATATTTTTTCGTAATCCCACAAAGTTCCAGCATCAGCTCTACCTCCCGCTTCCGATCATTTTAATGGTACGGTAATTATCATTTCCCGCATACAGATCCTCTTTGGAAATCAGTCCGTACTGGTAACGTGAAATCTCATAGGTATCTTCATCCAGCTGCTCAGCCTCGTAATCATAAACCACCAGAGCATCGGAAGCGGTCTCTCCGCGCAATTCCAGACTCCATCCGTTCAGTCTGTTTACAAGACCGGAATGACTGACTTCTCCTGTTTTTGTATCCACATAATAAAAGGTTTTGTCATCTGTCCAGTCCCAGGAATGACAGCAGAGCCTGTCACCGACCACAGTGAAAATACAGCTATTGGTAAGGGAAGCCAGCTGCCGTTCCTTACCGGTATCCAGATCCACTGCCTTCACACTGCCATCCTGTTTCCTGGAAAGATAAAGACAGTTTCCATATACATAAGCAGAATGCTCCTCTTTATTGCTGATCCGGTAAATCTCGTGCAAACCGCCGCTTTTCACATCCAGCAAAGCATACACATCATCCGCTTCCGTATACAGACTTTTCCAGGTATCATCATCCAGAATATCCTCCCCGGAAATCCTCCGTCCATAATCCTGCCCCTGCAGAACCAGTTTGTCTCCATAACAGCCTTCCACCTCCCATGAAATGTCATCATTCTGATCCAGAGAACAGATTGTTTCACCCTTCCACGTTTCCGGATTCAGAAATACCAGACGACTCTCCGATGCCGCCATGTAGGTGCCGTCAGTGGTTTGCTCTGATGATAATTTTTTTACAATGAAGTACAACCCCTTTTCATCACCGATTACTTTGTCCTCCAGCGTTTCAGAACTGTCAAAGGTATAGACCTTTTCCCGGTTTGTTCCATCCGGTTCAGCCCGGTACAGGACTGAAGGTCTGTTTTCCATCTCTACGCTCTGCAGTTCTCCATTTTCATCGGCCGCCATTATGGAGCTTACGGTTCCATCCATATCCTGATCTTTGCTCAGAATGTACAGAGAACCCTGATGTACAAAAATCAGGCAGGATCCGGCGGGAAACTCTTCTTCGGACAAAACGGAAGAGCAGTCCGGCGAATCATGCCTGCATCCTGCATTGCTGCACAGATAAACCTCCTGCCCGGAAGCAAAATCCATATACATGATATGAGCTCCGTAACTGCCATCGGAAAGCTCCTGCGTATCCTCCGTTATGTAGTAATACCCGTCCTCCGTACAGCAGCCTTCCCCCGCCGCTGCCAGATAACGGAAACCGGCAGGATCCTGTGTTTCAGATGAGCTGCCTCCGCCAGCCGGATCAGCCGGGCTGGCCGCCTCAGATGGAATTCCTTCATGTTCCTTTGTTTCTCCCACACATGCACAGAGACATATTACCATCCCTGCGATTACCAGAAATGTTATGATTTTTTTCATTAAAAAAGACCTCCTTACACACTGTCATGATGAAGACATCGAATGAATCATCCGACGCCTTTATCAGAAAGCTTCAAAGAGATCTTAAAGTGAAAAAGTCAAAAATCAGTCAAAAAAACAGCCGGAAATCCAATGGAAAAGCCCCACGCTCCGGATAATGAGAAAAAGTTCTCATACTGCCAGACGGAGTTCCACCACAGCTCCCCGGGAATCTCCATCCTGTGAATCCTCATTATAAAATTCCAGACTTCCTCCATGCTTCTCACAGAGCAGCCGGCTGATTGCCAGCCCCATTCCCAGATGTCCGTCCTCCTGTCCGGACGGCAGGAACAGCTTTTTCTTTTTTCTGAGAATTTCTTCCGAAAATCCTCTGCCGTCATCCGTCACGATAATCTGCAGCTGCTGATATTTCCTGTCATATTGAAAGGAGATGCACACACAGCTTTCTGCAAAACGAAATGCGTTTCCGGATACATTTTCCAGAATCCGGTAAAACACATCTCCATCCACATGAAGCATCATTTCCGGAACTTTATTCTTCAGATTCAATGTAATGTTCCGGTTCCGGGCGATCACTTCCATATCCTCTCCCACGTCCCTGATCAGTTCAGAGGATGAAACCTCCTTTTTCTTTAAAGGTACATTCTCCAGCTGATTCAGCATTCTCACAGATTCCGTATAGTTCTCCAGACGGCCGGCGGCCAGATTCAGGTTGTTGACAATCCGCGCCGTTTTTTCCTGCATAAGCCTGCCGCCCGGCAGATTGATCTGCAGATATTCCGTATACCCCTTTATAATGGCAATGGGATTGCGAAGATCATGGGCAATGGAAGCCTGCATAAGCCTGCGCTGCTCCAGCATCTCCCACATGGCCCTGTTATTTTCAACCAGTGCAGCACGCATCTGCTCAAATGCACCGCACAGCTGCCCCATCTCATCCCCGCAGTCATACGTAATGGAAAAATCCAGATTCTGTGCCGTGATCTGACCTGCCGCATCCGATAATATTTTCAGCGGTTCGGCAAGCTTTCTCCTGTAGAAATAAAATCCGCAGATCAGTATCCCGCCGATGGACAGAAGCACCGGCACACTGATCATGGCTGCCCCGCAGAGCCTGTAGGCCAGCTTACGCTTCGGCGTCAGCGTATCAAAGCTGTTTTCAATCTTCTGAACAGAATATTTTTCATCAAGAACCAGACCTCCCTGTCCCTCATCGGATTTCAGTTCAGGAAGCAGCTTCATATCGCCATTAAATTCCAGCCGCATGGTGGAGGAAGTGGTCGAGCCATCGGAAAATTTCTGATCCACCGTCAGAAAGATGGCATTGGAATCCGGCAGCAGATAATGCCGGAATGCCGTACATCCCCAGATCACGATTCCCGAAAGTACCGCCACCGTGCAGAAAGTAATCAGCACAGACAGAATAAAAAATCGGTACAGGGGCAGATCCCTGATCTGTTTTCTCAGCCTTTCCATTTATACCCCACCCCCCAGATCGTTTCGATATAGTCTTCTCCGGTAATCTCATGAAGCTTTGTCCTGATCTTCCTCACATGCTCCTTTACCACGCTGCTGTTTCCCTCCGCGTCATATCCCCAGACCGATTCATAGATGCGCTCCCGGTCAAATACCTGATTGGCATTGGTCATGAGAAACTCGATCAGATCAAATTCCTTTCGTGAAAACTGAATCGGCGTATCCTTGAAAAATACCGTTCTTTCCGACAGATTTACGATCAGGTTGCCTGATGTCAGCACAGACGGCCGGTATCTGCTCCGCTCATCCCGGCGCAGATGGGCGGCAATACGCGCCGTCAGTTCATTCAGACTGAAAGGCTTCGTAATATAATCATCACCACCGTACTGCAGACCATTGATTTTATCCTGCTCCGTAATACGGGCCGTAAGAAACAGAATGGGGCAGGAAACATGGCTGCGTATGGTTTTGCACAGCTCCAGACCATCCATCCCCGGCATATTGATATCCAGCAGGATCAGATCCGGCTTTTTCTGCAGAAGATCGATCGCCTCCTCACCGCTGCCTGCTGTCATGGTATCATAACTGCAGTCCCGCAAATGGTCGGAAAGCAGCTCCGTTATCATTGCTTCATCATCCACGATCAGTATTTTGTAAGCCATATTTCTCCCTCCCGGTGTGTAGTTCGCAGTAATGCGTTTTTTACAGTGATGCGTTTTTACAGAGCGGATTTTTCACAATAAGGTTTTTCACAATAATGACGATAATAAATCTTCAAAATACCGGTCCACACCGTCGTAGCTTTCCTGTGCCTGTTCTCCGTGTTTCTCCAGAATGCTCTGAATCTCTTCCTTCACCATCTGCGTTTCCACTGATGTACTTTCCAGATCAAGGATTTTATAACTGCCGTCATGCTCTGTAAGCGTTACTTTCAGCAGATCACCGACAGAAGTCCGGTTCTGCGCGCTGCCGTCTCCCCAGGCAAAGGAATATTTTACATATACCTCCGCCTTCACACTTTCACCTTCCATGCTGCCATTACCATTGGCATTCTCATCTGTACTGTTATCCGTAAACTTTTCAACTGTTGCTTCCTGAAGCTGAACCCGGCAGATTCCTCCCTGAGATTTATTGTACGATTCCCTCGTAAAAACCAGCTGTTTTTCCAGAATATAACCGTTAATGCCGGTAAAGTCATCTCTTTCAGCTTCTTTCCGGCTGTCAGAAAGCAGCATGTTGTAAAAATCCGTAAAATAGATGTGCAGTTCCTGTGTCAGCAGATCTTCTTTTTCTGTCAGTACACTGCTGCCGCTGCTGTCCGTATGGTTCTCCGTATAATTGTCCATACCGCCGCTGACCATCCCTGTTCCTTTCGCCGGACTTTCAGCCTCCGCATAATTAGTGCATCCCACCAGTCCGCCTGACAGAATACAAGTCACCATTACCGCAATAACCATACAGATTCCACACCGTTTCCGGCTTCTATCCATTATATTGACAAATCTCTGTTTCAATATTTTCGCACCTCCATTCATCTGTGTAGACAGGCTGCTTCCTCTCCGCCTGCCCTGCACAGCCGTCATCAGAATCGTTTCCATATAAACTTTTCTCTCCGCGGCATCCGCGCCTTCCGTTACCCGGTCATCGCAAAATCGTTCCATGTCTGTATCCCCTGCCTGAAACAGCAGATAAACTGCAGGATTAAACCAGTGAACCGCATTGACTGTCAGAAAAAACAGCTTGCGCCACGGATCTTTTCTCTGATAATGCGTCAATTCGTGACGAAGCACAAATTCCAATTCCTGATCAGTATACGTTTCATAAGGAAGAACCAGTGCCGGGCGAATCAAACCGATGATCATGGGGCTGTCAGCCCTGCTGCTGACCAGCACAGAGATTTCTCCCATAATATGCATCTGTTTTTTCAACTGCTCCAGTTTCCCGGAAATCACCGGATTTCTCACACCATGGCTCCAGCGGATGATCTGCTTCCTGTAAACATGGTATTTTATAAACTGATATAGGGAAAATATCAGAATCCCCAAAATCCATATCAGCGGAAGAAGTGCATTCACCCAGACTGTTATTGACTGTACCGGGGCAGAGCCATTTTCCCGGTCTGGCTGCAGATTGTCTGAAAGCTGCCGGCCATTTTCCTGATCAGGCAGTCCGTTTTTCTGATCTGACAGGTTATTTTTCTGAAGCGGCTGTACGTCTTTTGAAAGCAACTGTCCATTCTCCTGTTCCGGCCGGCCGTTTTCTGAATGAATCTGCCCGGTCTCCCCACGGATCTGCAGTCCCTCCTGTACGTTTTTCAAAATCTGCTGCACCACTCCCGCATCAGAACCATTCACATTTACATTCAGGTAAACCGGCGCTCCCGGAAATGATGGTGCAAAAGGAATCATCAACCGTACTGCCAGTAAAAGCCAGAGCCAGCACTTCCATCCAGCCGCATAAAACCGGTCCAGCAGACTACCCAATCCATACAGCAGTAAAATCAGAACACCCGTTGTTATGGATATCCTGAAAAAAGTGATAAACAGGCTACTGATCATCGGCATCTTTTCCTTTCCTGTCCAATCCGGTCTGTCTACTCTGCTCACTCTGTTCGATCTGCTCGATCATCTGTTTCAGTTCATCAAGGTCTCTGCCGCTTATGGCTTTACTGTGATACAGGCTTGCTACCAGATTCTGTACTGAATTGCCGTACAGTTTTTCCAGAAAAGTCCGCCCTTCCTGCGCTTTGTAATCCTCTTCTGAAACCAGTGCCGAATAATAATTGGTCCGTGTGCTTCTGTCGCAGCAGACAAATCCCTTCTCCGCCAGTCTGGACAATGTCGTCATCAGAGTGGAAAGCGCCCAGTTCCTGCGTCCTTTAAGCTGTCCCAGAATATACGTCGATGTCACCGGCTCACTGCTGTCCCAGAGTACCATCATAATCTCCAATTCCGCATCGCCAAGACGTTTGCTTTTTTTATCAGTATCCTTTTTATTCATCTTCTTTTCATCCCTTTCCTGCCGGAATTCATCTGCATTGCATCATCAGATCATGCTGCGCTGCTCACTTGAATCCTTTCTGTAAATATATTTACAGATAATATTATACATTTGTATAATATTATTGTCAAGTAGAAATCCTCATTTTGCAACGGGTATGGATATTTTCGTTATATACTCCTCCTTACTGGCCACGGCGATTTCGTCCAGTACCGCTTCTTTGTAGGAAAATTCTCCCGGTGTGAATTCGTTTTCCCGTATCCATTCAAGAAGCGCGCCGTATGCATCCGCGGCATCGTAATAGTCTCCTTTCAGATAGGTTACCGCATAAATTCCTGCCGGTTTTACATGGTACGGATGGCCTTCGGGGCGCTTTGGTACTTTTGTAAAGAAATGAGCATAGGTGTCCCATTTTCCGGACAGAAGTGATTCTGTACTGACCATGGCGCCGTAGGGGTGCCCTGCATTCAGATGATTGTGATTGCAGTACCCGATATGTTCGCAGATGGCATGAATAATGGTATCGTGATCGTCCGTATCCAGCCGGGGACTGATTACAAGATATTCCTCCTGAGATTCTTCCGGACAGACCGCCCCGCCGGAACCCGAAACCTCCGGCTGCCCGCTCAGTTCAACCAGAGACAGCTTTGTCCGGATCACCTGCTCGATCCGCTTCAGACGTTCCTGCTGAGCACACACCTTTTTATACTCCTCCTCCAGCAGCTGTTTCAGAAGCGCCGGATTTCTCCGGTCAATATAATCCCTGATTTCTTTTAACGGCATACCGATTTCACTGAGGCAGGTAATGGTGAAAAAAACGTCACACTGACTTTCGCTGTAATAGCGGTAGCCTTTTTCATCCGTATATGCCGGGGAAAACAGCCCGATCTCATCATAATAGAACAGTGTCCTCTTATTTGTATTGCATAAACGGGCGAAATCCCCGGTTTTTATACATGGTATTTGTTTTTTCTGCATAATAATTCACTTTCTCCTTGACTATACCGTAACGGTATACCTTATTATAAGCAGGAACATTTCCCAATGCAATATGCAGCATGGAATAATATCAGATATAAGTGAGGAAACAATATGCCAGAATTAAGTAAACGTGTAGGAACTTTTACCGATTCCGTGATCCGCCGGATGACCCGCATCAGTGACGAATACGGTGCAATCAATCTGTCTCAGGGATTTCCCGATTTTGACCCGCCAAAGGAAATTATGGATGCTCTGGCGAAGGCTGCTTATGCAGGCCCGCATCAGTACTCCGTTACCTTCGGTGCAGAAAATTTCAGAGAGGCACTTGCCCGCAAGCAGGGCAGAGCCATTGGAAGGACGATCGATCCGGATACGGAAATTGTCGTTACCTGCGGCGGTACGGAGGCCATGATGTGCGCCATGATGACCATCTGCAATCCCGGAGACAAGGTTATGGTATTCTCCCCTTTTTATGAAAACTACGGTGCGGATGCCATTTTGTCAGGTGCTGATCCCATTTACATCCCGCTGGTTCCTCCGGAATACAGCTTCGATATCAGTCTGATTGAAAAAGGGTTCAAAGACGGCGCCAAAGCAATCATCGTCTGCAATCCATCAAACCCCTGCGGCAAGGTTTTTACCAGAGAGGAGCTGATGCAGATCGGTACTCTGGCAGTCCGATATGATGCGTTTGTGGTGACCGATGAAGTCTATGAACACATGGTTTATGCACCGAATCACCATACCTGTATGGCATCGCTGCCGGGTATGTACGAACACACCATCACCTGCAATTCCCTTTCCAAAACGTATTCCATCACAGGATGGCGTCTCGGCTACCTGATCGGCCCCGCAGAAGTCATCGAAGCCGCCAAAAAGGTTCATGATTTCCTGACAGTCGGCGCTGCGGCACCTTTGCAGGAGGCTGCTGTAACGGGACTGAATTTCCCGGATTCCTATTATGAACAGCTGCTGGAAACGTATACGAAAAAACGCAATTATTTTCTGGACGGACTGGACCGGATCGGACTGAAGCACAACATCCCCCAGGGAACATATTTTGTACTGATCGATATCCAGGATTTCCTCGACCTGCCGCAGTTTAAAGGATACAGCGATCTGGAATTCTGTGAATGGATGATCAGAAACATCGGGGTTGCCGCCGTGCCCGGCTCCAGTTTCTTCAAGGAAGACATCAACAACCTGATCAGACTTCATTTTGCCAGAGAAGAAAGCACGCTGAATGAAGCACTCAACCGGCTTGCAAAACTGACTGAACTGCTTCGATAAAAAAATGAAGCATCAGCTTCTCTCCGGCAGCGAAGCTGAAGAAAGGAGAACCATGCATTCTTATTCTGTTTATTTTACCAATTATTCCATCGGTATCGATGTCTATGATCAGGTACCGAAGGTCTGTGAACCGTTTGGAAAACGGATTCTGCTGATCTGCGGAGAAAAAGCTCTGCAGGCGGCGGGAGATCTTCTCAGAAAATCACTCGCAGGAAGTCATCTGGAAATCGTTGACACTGTGTATTTCGGAGAGGACTGTACCGGTGCTGCCATTGCCCGCCATGCAGAGCATGCACGTACCTGCAGAGCGGATATGATATTCGGACTGGGCGGCGGAAAAGCGCTGGATACCGCCAAGGGTGCCGCTTATCAGGCCGGACTTCCCGTATTTACCTTCCCCACTATTGCCGCAACCTGCGCAGCCACCACGGCACTTTCTGTTGTGTACAGGGAAAACGGAAAGTTCGACAGCTTTTATTTTTATGAACGACCCGCGAGACACTGTTTCATCAACCTTCAGGTACTGTCCGAAGCCCCCGTGCGCTATCTGCGTGCCGGAATCGGAGACACCATCGGCAAATATTTTGAATGCCATTTTTCAGCCAGAGGTGATCAGCTGGAGCACAGCTCTGCACTGGGAAGAGAAATCAGCAACCTGTGCTACGGACCACTTCTGGATCATGGCACCGCCGCTCTGCAGGACTGCCGGAATAAAAAACCTTCCCGCGATCTGGAGCAGACAGTACTTGCCATCATCGTAAGCACCGGCCTGGTATCACTCATGGTGCTGGACGACTACAACTGTGCCATCGCCCATTCCGTTTACTACGGTCTGGTGCTTCTTCCCGGTTTTGAAGAACAGTACCTGCACGGTGACGTGGTGGCTTACGGTGTACTGGTTCAGCTGGCTGTGGACGGCCAGAGAGAGGAACTTCTGAAGCTGCGCGATTTTCTCACGGGACTGGGCATCCGCACATCCCTGAAGCAGATGAATGTAAAGCTTGACCGGGAATATCTGAAGGATGTCCTTCATGAAACCGTCACCGGCCCGGACATGAAGCATATCCCCTATCCCGTGACGGAAGACATGATTTTTCATGCCATGGAAGAAGTGGAAGCACTGGATGGCGGGCAGCAATTGCAATAACAGACCCGCATATTTTTGTAAATTTACACTACAGAAAGGAAAAAACTTAAATGGAACAACAATCCGATATCACCACCAAAAATCTGCTGAAATTTATTCTCTGCTCAGCTTTCGGTATCTTAATGTTTCTGGTACCGATTCCTCAGGGCGAATCTTTTACAACACTGCTGGATTTTCTGAAAACCGGCCTGAAAAATCTGTTCGGCGCGGGTCTTGACTATATTCTTCTGATTCTGCTGATCGTATCAGCAGCAGTCAGTCTGATTGATTACATTATGAAACCCGATTTTATCCGCAGGAATCATTACCTGAAACGGGCATTTTCCACCACTCCCTTTTATCTGATTTCCAAAATTCTGGGAGCCGTATTCGGATGTATGGTTATTGCCGGCTTAGGTCCCGAAGTAATCATTTCGGCAGATACCGGAGCTACCATGATCGATCTGTGCAAAACCCTGTTCTGCATCGTACTGGCATTCAGCTTCATCATGCCATTTCTCACAGACTGCGGCATCATGGAATTTCTGGGTGTACTGGCAAAACCGGTGGTTCGGCCGCTCTTTCATGTACCAGGACGTGCTTCCGTTGATCTGATTGCCTCCTGGTTCGGCGCCTCCAATGCCGCTGTTATCCTTACGAGAGAACAATATATGAGAGGCTTCTACACCAAACGGGAAGCAGGCTATATCATGACCAATTTCTCACTGGTTTCCATCCCTTTCTGTCTGCTGGTTGCCAATACCGTGGGAATCTCCAGCCTTTTCCCCGCATTTTACCTGTGTATCTGCCTCACGGGCATCATTCTGGCGGTAATTATTGCCAGAATACCTCCCATCCGCACCATTCCCGACACCTACAGGGAAAAAACAGGAAAGCAGATCAACGAAGACGTCCCCGGTGAAAAAAGCATTTTTACCTATGCTCTGGAATCAAGCTGCCGGAAAGCTGAAAAATTCAGCCTCTCTTCCATTTTTTCCAGCGGTTTTGAAGTGGTCATGGGCATGTGCTTTGATCTGATTCCCATTGTAGCTGCCTGGGGCACTCTTGCACTGATCATCGCCACCTACACGCCCGTATTCAAATGGATTTCCTATCCTATGGGTCTGTATCTGCAGCTGTTTGGTGTAGAAGAAGCATTTACCGTTGCACCGGCCACTCTTATCGGCTTTGCCGACATGTTCATCCCGGCTCTGCTGATTACCGGAATCCAGTCGGTGAAAACGAAATTTATCATAGGTGTACTTTCTCTTGTCCAGATTATTTATCTGACTGAAGTTGGAGCCATCATCATCAAAAGTGAAATTCCACTGAATTTCTGGGAGCTGCTGCTGATTTTCATGGAACGGACTCTGATTGCCATACCAATCATCATTCTGTTTGCCAATGTGCTGCTGTAAAGGTTCTGTAACGTTTCCGGTAATAATTCTGCAGAACATGGTAAATTCACTTTCCTCTCTTTCCTTCATATACTGAAATGAAAACCTCTTTTGGAGGAAGAAATGGCCTTTCGCGTATTTATAGACCCGGGACATGGCGGAACCGACCCGGGCGCTGTTCACAACGGACGGCAGGAAAAAGATGATGTACTCAAACTGGCACTGGCAGTGGGACGGATTCTGGAAGACAACGGAATCGATGTGGTCTATTCCCGCACGGAGGATTTCTACGACTCCCCCTATGAAAAAGCCATGAAAGGAAATGAATCGGAGGCGGATCTGTTCCTGTCCATCCACCGCAATGCAGCAGCACTTCCGGGAAGCGGCAGCGGCGCGGATATGCTGGTATATGCCGACACCGGTTTTGCTTCCGACGTGGCAAACCGGATCGGAGATGCCATCGCCGATATCGGTTTCCAGTTCAATGGAATCACGGAACGTCCCAATCTGGCAGTACTGCGCCGCACTAAAATGCCCGCTGTTCTGGTAGAAGCCGGTTTCATCGACAACGAAAATGACAACCTGTTTTTCGATGAGAATTTCGATGCGCTGGCAGAAGCAATCGCACAGGGAGTTTTAAGTACATTTGACCAGTATACCGGTTTTGACACTCTTTCAGCCACGGAAGAACGTACCGACCATCCGGAAAATATGGCAATGAACGCAGATTCCCGGTCTGCATTTACGGATATTGACCCTGCCCGGCTGATACAGAACCATGAGGAGCAGATACCGGCCTCCGTAAACGATACAGACGGAGCTGTCGATAAAAACGACACAGCTGTTACCGAAAGTACAGACAAAGTTTCCCAAAAGGCCGGTGCTCTCTCCCGGCAGAATATCGCGGATTCCCCCGGCAATATCATTAGAAATGAAAATGACAGATGCGGAAACTGTAATAATGACCGGAATGATGATGACTGGCACGGCAGAGACGACTGGCGTAACCGGGACGGCTGGCGCGACCGCGATGACAGACGCAACAGGGATGACCGCCGTGACCGCGATGACAGACGCGACAGGGATGACCGCCGTGACCGCGATGACAGACGCGACAGGGATTTTCCCTGCGACAGGGATGACTGGTGGTGCAGAAACAGATGGCGTGACAGGGACAGAAGACGCGGCGGGTGGTTCGATATTCTGGATGCTTCCACGCAGCCCGGCAATCCCGCACCAACCGGCAATTCTGTACAGCCCGGTAATCCTGCACAGCCCGGTTCTCCCGGCAGGCCCTCCGGCCCGGAATCCCCCGGCAGGCCCGACCGCCCCGGAAGACCCGGTAGTACTGAAAAACGCCTTTATCGGGTTCAGGTCGGTGCCTTTACCAATCCCATGTTTGCCACACAGCTGCTGAATCAGCTGCTGCTGGAAGGATTTCCTGCTTTTGTTATCTTCTCTGACGGATTGTACCGGGTCCAGGTCGGCGCTTTCTCCATACTGGAAAATGCGGTCCGTATGGAGCGGAGACTGCGCAGTCAGGGATATCAAACGTATATTACAACCTGAAAAAGTAAATGATCAACCTGAGGGGCTGATAACTTAAAAGGGACTGAAAACGGCATTATTTACGATCCAGCACTGCAATCCAGATGGGAAAGGTTTACCAAAGATTGCTCTATGATACCATGCAGCCGGGAGAATCCGAAGTGGAAGGAATGATCCGGGTTTACAATGACGAAATCTGTGATGTGATCGATAATTATAATTGCAGTGCCTATTATGAGCCATCCTATGTGATTGCCAGAGCATATAATAATGGTGGTTTCTAAGGCGGAATGGGGCTGTTGCATTAACCTTCATAGTGCGACAGCCCCATTTTTTTAACTGATTTTGCGCTCAGGCGAATTCAGGACAGCAACGTTTTGCTGCCTGCGCATCCTGTGTTCTGTCAATAATTGCGGTTTCGGCAGGAAGATACATGGTTCGTAAAGCTTTTTCAGAGTTTTTACCACTTTATTGCTGTCATTTTCATGAACCACCACATCATACCGCCCTTCAATGCTTCCGAATGTGATTACGTCGTCCACCTTCAGCATGGAAGCCAGGTAATCCATCATATGTGCCCGGTTGGCATCGGGATGATAGATCTTGATATAGCTGAAGCCCGGGTAATCATCCGATGGGTATTTCAGGATTTTGAAACGCTGTGTCAACTTCTGCTGCTCCAGCTTTTCATAAAAACGGTCCACTCTCTGAGCGGTATCCACCATCATCAGATACACCACGTCCGAGTATTCCGAAGGCTCTTTCTTTATATAATTGCGGTAAGGCGATTTTCTCAGACCGGTGAAAATATCCTTCTCCGCTTCATTATTAAATTCACCGTAATGGATCAGCCAGATATCCTCCACGATCCGGTTGACAAACACATGGAAGCCTTCTTCCTCCATAAGATACTTCAGCATGCGGGCATCCTCTGTCTCCAGAACAAATTTTTTCAGATACCGTTTCTCCTGTATGTCAAACAGAACGGCTCCGTCCATGCAGATCACCGGCAGCTTCAGACGGATTCCCTGAAGATTCTGCACCAGATCAGCGGGGGTCCGCATGGTGGACAGGGTAAATTTAGCACCCTCATCCAGCATCCGGTTCAGTTCCACAAAGCTGTACGGTGT
Source organism: Lachnospiraceae bacterium (assembly GCA_034086685.1). GTDB lineage: Bacteria > Bacillota > Clostridia > Lachnospirales > Lachnospiraceae > TWA4. Next base: position 19,978 of record JAXDZY010000080.1, on the reverse strand, counting down.
CATTTTCTGATGATCCGCCAGCAGAGTATCATCCACTCCGGATACAAACAGGATATTTTCCTGCTTCCGACAGGGCAGATGCACCATGTTCAGAAACATACCGATGAGGATTCCCACTTCCGTATCCACCATACGGTTCAATACAAAAAGGTAAGGATTTTCATCCGTCAGATGAAGCACTGTTATGCTTAAAAATACAACACATGCAAAATAGGAAGCATTTTTCCGTTTCAGCACGATTGTTGTATAAATAATGGGAATGATCATAAAGGAGATCAGCGCATACCTCGCCATCTCCGGCAGACCTGCGCCGTGTGTAATCATCTGCTGTCCCACAATGACCAGCAGGCCGTACAGACCGCCGATCAGGGTTCCGATGGATCGCTGGGCGGCCATCCCCAGTGTATCGCCCCGATAAGGACGGATACACCAGAGTACGGAAAGTGCCGTATAAAATGGAATACCCGTTCTGCCGCGCAGCTCATAAATCATAAATCCAAGCAATACTCCCACCGCTGACTTCATAATACGCATTCCTACAGGAGGAATTACCAGTTTTTTATGATTCATGATTTACCGTTCCCATCTCCCCGAAGCACCGCAGGGCAGTACCAGACCCGTTTCGGTTACCGGCAGGCCAATTTCATCCGCTGTCACACTGCCGCCGTACTTCTTCTGAACTGCCATGCCCAGCATATAGGTCAGCACAGAAGGTGCCAGCCCGGTCGTATAGGAATTGATCAGGAAAAACAGCGGATCATCCGAAAGCAGTTTCGCACACTCCTGAACCAGCGGGTAAATGGCATCTTCAATCTTCCAGATTTCTCCTTTGGGTCCCCTGCCGTAGGAAGGCGGATCCATAATGATTCCGTCGTAATGATTGCCGCGGCGGATCTCACGCTCCACAAATTTCATGCAGTCATCCACCAGCCAGCGGATGGGAGCTTCTTCAAGCCCGGAACTTTTCGCATTCTCTCTGGCCCAGGTCACCATGCCCCTGGACGCATCAACATGGGTCACGCAGGCCCCTGCTGCAGCCGCTGCCAGTGTGGCGCCGCCCGTATAGGCAAACAGGTTCAGCACTTTTACGGGCCGTCCCGCTTTTCTGATCTTATCCGAAAACCAGTCCCAGTTCACCGCCTGTTCCGGAAAAAGACCGGTATGTTTAAAGCTGAAAGGCTTCAGCTGAAAGGTCAGATTCCGGTAGTTAATGCTCCACTGCTTGGGCAAATCAATAAACTCCCATTCGCCGCCTCCCTTTTTGCTGCGGTGGTAATGGGCATTGGGACGCTTCCAGCCCCGGTTTTTCTCATCACTGGTCCAGATGACCTGCGGATCGGGGCGCACCAGCAGGTACTTCCCCCAGCGCTCCAGCTTCTCACCGCCGGAGGTATCAATCACTTCATAATCTTTCCAGTTATCTGCAATCCACATATAAAAATCCTCGTTATCTTACTTTCATCGTTTTGTCTGTTATCATTTATATTTTATGGGACAGTCCTTTCGGACTGTCCCATAAAGTATAATATGTGCCATTTTGTTCGTCAAGCAAGAATTCTTCGTTTCAGTTCTTCTGTCTTTTCCTGCGGGAAATACGGTATGGACTGCATGTTTTCACCGGCAGATGCCAGTATGTACAGATCCCCTTTCGCAATCCGGCATTTTTTCGCCAGGAAATTCTGCGAAATTTCCGCATACTGAATCTTATCATAAGTCAGTACGGTAAATGTTCGCCCGAAATGCCCGTCCACAAGTACGAAAAAATGTTCGCCCATACCCAGCGCACAGGTTCTGTAATCAAGAAACCGGTACAGCAGATATAAAGCGGGAAACAGTACCTCCGCTGCCGCAATCCATCTGACAAATTCGGGAAAAAATTCATAAACACCTGCACCTGCTGCGCCTATAAACAGAACCGTCACAACCATTGAAAAAAGCCCTGCAAACCATGAGGAAAGCGGCTGCCGTTCTGTCTCCTGACGGAAACCCTCTGAAAATTCCGGAAGAATCCCATCCAGCTGCTCCTGGATCCGGTCCCTCTTCCCATACAGAAGCAGGAATGATTTTTCCTCCGTATCCTCATCGCTGATTCCCACATTGACAATCTCCGCCATATAATATCCGCATACACGTGCAATTGTGGACTGTCGGATCTTCAAGGCATTGATTCTGCGAACAGGTATTGTATATTCCGTTTGGGTGAACAGCCCGTACTGAATATGCAGTTCCTTCCCGATTCTTTCGATCCGGAAGCCGTAATAACGGACAAAACCGCCCAGTATGCTTTTAAACGCCCCCAGAAATACCAGAAAAATAACCCCGCCCTGCAGCAGCAGTACACCAAAAGCACCTTCATTCAGCACATCATCCACCGTATCCGCAATTTCCGCAAACGTTCCCACAAGAATCAGGACAGTCAGCAGATTGATTGACAGAAGACCATGGAAAAGCTGATTCTTTAACGTGGTCGAAACCGTGTATTCCGCATGCCCGATGGCGGCTGTACGCGCCGGCTGTTCTGTACGGTCCGTCTCCCATACACATTTCTCCTGCTCTGCACTGACATCCCCCACTGCATGCTCCGAATCCATCCGTTCCAGCAGGAACTGCTTCAGTTTTTCCGCATCTTTCTTCTCCAGAACGATCATCATATCGGTTTCATCAGCCGTGGACAGACTGTCCGTATTCAGCTTCAGCCGGGCGGTTCCCGTCAGACGTTCCAGCAGATTCTGCTCGAGATTGATATTGGAAATATTCCTGATTCCCATGGTATTCTTCTTTTGATTCAGCGTATTCCGTTCCATAACAACAGTGGTATCGGATATCGTAAACCAGGTCTTCGACCAGATTCTGATCCGCCACAGACACCGGAGAATAACAATCAGAAGCAGAACTCCGAAAATTACAAGGAATACAATTACGGATTCCGGATCTTCTCTCATTTCTTCCACCATTTCGGGCAGCATGTCAGAGCTGCCAAACAAAGCAACCAGAATCAGCACCCCCATAGTCCCTATCTGTTCCACAATCCAGATTACATGATTGCGAAATCTCTTTTCCTTCGATTCATTTTCCATCCTGCTTCACCTGCCTGCTCTCAACCGCAATCTGATTGATCCTTTTTTTCAGACTTTCCGCAATCCTCTCCGCTTTTTTCTCTTCGAGAAAACGGATGGTCACATCTCCTCCCGCCGTAGTCACCACCACCTTTTCCACATGGAAAAGCCGGTCGATGGGCCCGCGCAGGATCTGAATCTTATGAAGCCGCTCAATGGGAACGATGCTCCGTTCCTGAAACAGATACCCTTCCACAATATCGATACACTCATCGTCAATGCCATAGCGGTATCTGTGATAACGGAAATACGGGCTGATTACCAGATTCAGAACCAGCACCACTGCCGCCACAGTCGAAAAAAGCTTCCCGATCCCGATATCAAAAGGGAAAAACAGAAACAGATTCAGTGCTCCCAGAATGAGCAGTCCGATCAGACTTCCCACAGCAGTCGCCGTATACATGCATCCCAGCGCTCCGGGAGATAACTTTTCATACTTCATAGCAAGACCTCCGTAAATTACTACTTACCATCTATCATTTTAGCATACAGAATGCTGAAATCAACCTGCTGGTAATCTGTCACCGCAGATTATTTCATCTCCTGCCGGAAAAACTCTGTACAGTAACTCTATATGAATTTTTTTATTAAGATCACTTGTCTGAATATGTATTTTGTGATATAATAAATTCAATTACATTTATATTTTTATCACATAATATCTGTATCTGAAATAATTCCGGAAAGGGGTAAAATTCGTTTATGAAGTTAAAAATTCCTGTAGGGATTTCTGATTTTGAGGAGATACGCCGCAATGGATATTACTATATTGATAAATCAGCACTGATCCGTGAACTTCTTACCTCATCTGCTGCCAAAGTTACACTGATCACACGGCCCAGGCGTTTCGGCAAAACACTGGGCATGAGTATGTTGTCCTGTTTCTTGGATATCCGTAAGGACAGCTGTGCACTGTTTGACGGACTTGAAATCTCAGAGGATGATACGCTCTGCAGAGACTGGATGAATCAGTGGCCTACGCTGTTTCTGTCATTCAAGGATGTGGACGGTCTGAATTTTTCCTCCGCATGGGGTATGCTCAGGAATCGGATTGCTTTTCTCTGTAATCAGCACAGCTATCTGGCAGAAAGCAGCAGGGTGAATGAAAATGACCGCAAGGTTTTTCTTCAGTTGTCTGACCCTGTTGACGGCAGGCCCACTGATGACATGCTGAAAACCAGTATCTCTCTGATCATGCATATGATGCAGGCTCATTACGGAAAACCTGTCATTTTACTGCTTGACGAGTATGATGTGCCGCTGGCAAAAGCGAGCAGCAATGGATACTATACTCAGATGCTTGAAGTAATCCGTTCCATGATGAGCACAGCTCTGAAAGACAATTCTTCCCTCCGTTTTGCTGTGATAACGGGCTGCCTGAAGATTGCAAAGGAAAGCATTTTTACCGGCACCAACAACTTTGTATCGGATACCATTTCCGGCTCCCGACTGGACGAATATTTTGGTTTTACACAGGATGAGGTAGAAAAGCTTCTGAAGGATACAGAGCTGGAAAGCCATGCCGATGACATCAGAGACTGGTATGACGGCTACCATTTCGGAGATGTGGACGTATACTGTCCGTGGGATGTGCTGAATTATATTTATGATCTTCAGTCTGACCCCGCAGCCAGACCAGCCGGATACTGGAAGAACACCAGCGATAATGCAATCATTCGTTCCTTTATTGATTCTGCCGGCAGCAGCATCACCATGAAGCTGGAATCTCTGCTGGCAGGAGGTACAGTAATCCAGAAAATTGAAGAGGATCTGACTTACGACTGCCTGTATGCCTCTGAAGATAATCTGTGGAGTATCCTGTATCTGACGGGATATCTGACACGGGTCAGAGAAAGCCAGCTGTCCATGCCTCTGCCGGACGGTACACTGTCTCTGATCATTCCCAATACGGAAATCCGGGAACTTTTCAGAACAACCATCATCAGATGGTTTCAGGACAGCGCAAAAACCTGGGACAGGCATACTCTTTTTCATGGGGTATGGACAGGCGACAGTGAGGCAGTTACCCGCGAGATGAACAAACTGCTGCGCAGAACCATCAGCTACCATGATTACAGGGAAGATTTTTACCATGCATTTCTTGCAGGTATTTTTACCGGTGCCGGGTACATGGTCGAATCCAATAAAGAACATGGAGAAGGACGAAGTGATATTGTCGTAAGTGATCCTGTTAACGGACAGGCAGCCGTTTTTGAAGTCAAATATTCCAAAACACTGGAAGGGCTCGCTGACAGTTGTCAGAAAGCCCTTCAGCAGATTGATGGCAGAAGATACGCAGAAGATTTCATGGACAGTTTCGACCAGGTTCTGTGCTATGGTATTGCTTTTTATAAGAAACGCTGTGTGGTTATGAGGAAAAACTGATGTTTATGTGGTTTGTCAGTGCAGATGTACAAATGTTCAAGGAGGCTAATCATGAAATTATCCATTGCAATGATTTCTGAAGAATTGAAGGACTACAATATTGATTGTTTTTTTCATCAATATGATCGTATACTTTCTATTGAACGATACAAATTTTATAGTGGCGATCTGATACTTCATTCCGATACCATTTATATTTTCACAAACAAAAAATTTGAAATGCTCCCTTTGGAGCTCCTGTCCATCGAAGAAGGTACTTCACTTATTTTTCTGGATTGTCAGCCTGAACACAGCCGTCTGCAGAAAACAGCATATATCTGTTTTTCAAAGAATACAATACTGCCGGAAGATCTTGCAAACAGATTGTCAGACATATTTGAAAGATACAGGCGCCTTGATTATGCCATGAAAGAGACTGTTTACTCAAATGAGAGTATGCAAAAGCTGGTGGAAATTGCAACTGTATTATTCGACAATGAAATCACAATAAGAAACAGTGAATACCGTTTCATTGCACACAGCTATAAAACTCTGCGGTACAGCGGAAATAACCAGCCTGATGAGGAAGGCTACACCTCTGTTGAGGAGATTCAGGATTTAAAAACCAATCCGGATTATAAAGAGAATCAAAATACGCAGAATGTCTGGCTGTACCATTATAAAGATTATGAGATGCTTTGCTTTGACATTTTTGTTCATGAAATTTTTATTTGCAGGATAAAACTCATAAATGTCAATCATAATTTCCGGTCATATGACTCTGCCCTTTTCTCCTATTTTACAGATATCGTCAGAGAAAAATACCTGCATATGCAGGATTCCGACCCCAATAACGCAGACTATATGCGAAAAACACTGCAGTCACTGCTGAATCCCGAGGAATATGTGGAAGAACATGATATGCAGCGTCTTATGCAAAAACTTAATTTTAAAATTGATGATCAGTATCTTATGGTATGTATGCAGTCAGGGAAAAATACTGGCAGAATCAGTGCCTATCTATATTACAGTATGATTCTGAACAAATCCTTTGATTCCGTATACTCCTTTACTTATGAAAACCGGCTGGCAGCATTTGTCAGAATCGGAACCGACCCTCAACGAAAAGAAACGCTGTTGAAAAAACTTACAGAGTTCCTTAAAGATGAAAACTTCCGTGCAGGTATCAGTTTTCCATTCTGCGATCTCTATAAAGCATCCATATATTATAAGCAGGCTGTACTTGCTCTGCAGTTGGGCATGACATATACACCGTTTCTCTGGACATACCATTTTAAGGATTACAGATATCAGTATCTGTATCATACAGTATCAAATGAATTTCCCAGAGGAAAGTACGTAATTCCCGAATTGCACGAACTGTCTGACCTGGATAGAAACAACAATACCGAATATATGAAAACGTTAAGCTGCTATATCAGAAACAACCGCAATATTACTCAGACAGCAAAAGAACTTTCCATCCACAGAAGCACGCTTCTCTACAGACTGGAAAAAATTTCTGCAATCACTCACTCGGATATTGACAACACGGACACCCTCAATCTGTTTTCTCTGTTTTTAAAATTTGCAGAAATTGACAAAGATTATCTGCAGTAAACGCTTTTATTCAACAAAACGTACAGAATATACCCCTAAAATGTACAAAAAGCAGGATAGCTTCAGGCTGTTCTGCTTTTTTTGACGGCTGTGCAGTTTTTTTTCAGATATCATGCGTATTATCCTGAAAACCTTAAAATGATATACTGATATCACTACAAGGTCCGGATCTTAATGAGTAACAAATTATACAAGGAGAATTAAGAAAACTGCATGAGGAGGATGAATTTTTATGACAGAAAGAGAAAATATGCTGATGGTGTTGAATCATGAGCAGCCCGAATGGGTTCCCAATTTCGGAAAAGCATCACGTTTTTATTTCGGTTATGGGTGTGACCGGGTATTAAACCCCAGAACCGGATATTACTATGATCGCTTTGGAGTGGAATTCGAACTGGAAAAAGGACCGCTTGGCGGATATATGCCAACCAATACCAAAACAAGAAAATTTGAACTGGAAGACATTACCGAATGGAAAGCCGTAATGCCTGAAGTTGATCTCGGAAAAGTGGACTGGGAAGAAGAAACCAGAAAAATGGCCGGGAATGACATTACCCTGTTCTACACTACAGGATCCAGGGAATATGTCAGCAATTATATTGTTGGATACCTCTGGGACGAACTCCACTATATGATGGGATTTGAAAACGCACTCTATTCCATCGCTGCTGAGCCGGAAGCTGCTGCGGATTTTCTGAACGCAATGGCAGATTTTTACATTGACTGTATGCTTGAACAGTTCAAATACTGGAAGCCTGATATCGCGATGACCATGGATCACGTTGCCAATGAATCCGGTCTTCTGATAAGCCCTTCGTCTTATCGAAACATTATTAAACCTGCACAGAAAAAGATCTTTGATGTATTGAAGGATCAGAACATAATGGTCGAGATGCATGTTGACGGAAAAATTGATGACATCATCCCTGATTATGCCGAAATAGGAGTCCAGGTAATCCAGCCTTTCCAGGTATATAATGATATTGAAAAAGCAAAGAAGGATTATAACATGATTGCTATCGGAGGATGGGATGCATTTGGTCCCGGAAATCAGGACGATGCTTCAGAAGAAACAGTCCGCGCATCTGTTCGAAAAGCAATCGATACGTATGCACCTACGGGAAATTACGCAATATGGTTCAGTGGAGCCTCCGCCACCAGTAAAGAAAAAATGTTCTGGCTCAATGATGAGGCTGAAAAATATGGACATGCATTTTACAAATAAAATTTGGAGAAAGGAGAAGTATGATTTGAATCATACAGCACACTTATGATCAATCTGATTATTTCGCTGATTTTTGTTTTTCTGGCAGTATTTCTTCTACAGAAAAAACTGCCAAACACAGTTGTATTTCTTGTGTTGTCAGTTTTTCTGGCAATCATCTATGAAGCAACCACCGGCTTGAGCGCTGTATCTGTATCCAGCGGTTCTATGATCCTCGATATTTTTGAAACCTTTAAAGAACAGCTGGTTTCCTCTTTTGCATCAGTGGGTCTTTCTATGCTTCCCATTTTCGGATACTCCGTATATATGGAAAAGATCAACGCTTCTGTAGTTTTGGGAAGTCTTGTTGCAAAGCCGGTTTCAAAAGCAAAAAATCCCTATTTCGTAGGTGTTTTTGTTGCTATTATCATCTGCAGTATTATGCGTATTGCTATCGTATCCGCTTTCGCAATATTGGCACTGCTGTTTTCCACTCTGTATCCGGCTATGCTTCGTGCAGGTCTGAGCAGAAAGACTGCCATGGCAGCACTTTTTCTTGGTACCTGTTTCGATTGGGGTCCCGCTGATTTTGTGGTTGCCATTGTACTGGGCGGCGCAGGTGTTGACGACATTCCCGGATATTTTCTCAATGCTTCTGTGAAGGTTACTCCCATCGTTATCATAATCACTGCTCTGATCTCAGGCTTTATCATGCAGTATTTTGACAAAAAGGAAGGTTATGTTCTGGGAAGTGATGCCCCTTCCGATGATGACCAGATGATTGAAACACCACCCAAATATTATGCAGTACTTCCCCTCCTTCCAATGTTTCTGATTATAATTTTCAGCAAAGTATTTTTTGCCAGCATATCGATCAGCGTTGTCGCAGCGGTACTTATTTCCATCATTATCACTGCAGTCATTGAATCGATTAATAAGGGTAATATTCCCGAACGACTTTCGGATATTATGGTTTGGTTTACCGGTATGGGAAACGGATTTGCAAATCTGTTTCTGATGGTTGCTTCTGTTCAGCTGTTTTCCAATCTTCTGAGCAAGCTGAACGGCTTCACCTGGCTGATCCAGCAGATTGCTTCCACAGGAATCAGTGGATGGATACTGATCTTTATTGCAGGTGCATTTGTCATCCTGATGGCAGTTTTGATCGGAGAACCTTCTGCCGTTACGGCTATCATTGCAAATCCTGTAAAAATTGCTGCAGAAAGCCTGGGAATTCCATTTTTTGCAGCAATCTATCCGATTCAGGTTGCCAACTCATTCAGATGCCTGTCACTGGGAACCGGCCCTCATATCCAGTACTGCTGCAAACAGGGCGAATGTAATGCACTGGATATATCAAAGCGAACAGCCGTTCCCTGCATCATAATTTTTCTGCTGTCGTTCCTGGGAGCATATTTTATATTAGGATAGCCAAAAAAGAAAGGGGTAAAAATAATGACAGAAAAAGAAAATTTACTACGAGCATTCCATTTAGATCATCCCGAATGGATTCCCAATGCCAATACTGCAGCTCTGACAATTCAGGCATGGAATACAGTACGTGACAGACCGGCAGGTGATGCTTACGACTGGTATGGTGTTCACTGGAAAGATTTTGTGGTTGTTCCGGGCGAACAGTTAATGAACGATATCACTGAATGGGAAGAAAAGGTTCATTTCCCGGATCTGGAAGCAATTGACTGGGAAAAAGGGGCTGAAATTGACTGTCAGGGAATTGACCGTAAAAAACAGGCATTGTGGATTCGGTTACCTGTCGGTCTTTTCGAAAGAATGCATGCATTAATGAATTTCGAAGAAGCTTTAATGTCATTTCTTCTGGAACCGGAAGAAACAGAACGTTTTCTCGATGCACTGACCGATTTTCGGATCCGCTGCCTTGACAAATTAATCACCTATTATCAGCCCGATATCATTTCCATGCATGATGATTACGGAACTCAGAAAGATCTCTTTATGTCTCCTGAAATCTGGAGAAAATTCTTCAAAAAAAATATCACCAGAATTTCAGACTATGTAAAGAGCCGCGGTGTCATATTCAGCCTGCACAGCTGCGGAAAAGTAGATCGTCTGATTGGCGATTTTGTCGATTGTGGAATTGATTCATGGGATTCTGTACAGCCCTGCTGTGATATTCCGGCAATCTATGAAGAATATGGAACAAAATTATCCTTCTCTCCTTTTGTCGGAATACAAAGTGTCAGCGGTGATTTCGGAACACCTGAAACGGCACGTCAGGAAATGCGCTGGACCATCGACACCATGGCAAAGCATGGCGGACTGATTCCTCTTACCAATGCTCCTCTTTGCAGCAAAAAAATGATGGATGCAATGGAACAGGAACTGGTTGAATATGGACGCGATTACTACATAAATAATCCCATCAGATAAAAAATACTATTGTTCATCCGATACAATCTAACTGCAGATAGGGCATGTTTTTCCAGCTGATCCCGGAGAAACATGCCTTATCTTATCACCTTCTTCCTCACACCCGTTTTCTCCCGATTCCGGCCATTGCGCCGGCCAGGAGCAATACACCGGTAACACACGTTACAGCTGCGGCTTTTCCGAACTCCTCCATTCCAACCGCTCCGGAAAGCAGGATTTGTGCAGACATCAGTCTGGTGGGAAGCCACTCTGCGGCCTGGGGTATCATTCCCATAAGGTAGCTGACTGCCGTTACTCCTCCCGTAAAGAGCAGGACACTCATGCCGGATTTCAGAAATACGGAACCTGCAAGGAGCAGAGCGATCATCCAGCAGCCCAGCAGATAGATGCAGAATCCCGCAAAAAGCCAGTGGGATACTTCCCCGTTATCCCAGTAATACGCCGTGTATGCCCACGTGATGCCAAAAGCCAGCCCGTAGCAGATACTCCAGAGAATCATCTGAACGATCCATTTTGCTGCAATTACAATTCCGGGAGATACACCTTTTGTGAGTACCGGAATCAATGTTCCTTTCTGATATTCTCCTGTCACCGCTCCGGAAAACAGGACCACAGGCACCAGCAGAAGCATAAAACTGTTCTTGTAATACTGCTGCCAGGAGGTAAAAGCGGTCACCTCCATTTTCGCAATGGAAAGTCCCTGTTCTTCCAGAGTATCTCCTATCATCTCAAACATCCAGGGAGTCATTTTGGCCAGAGCCGGACTCATCACGCCGAACAGTACAAACAAAATCAGCAGAAGCCAGAGTCTTCCGGTCCGTACCTGCTCCATCCACTCTTTTTTTACAAACGCTGTAAGCTGTGTCATGATCTGCGCACCTCCCCCTGGTCTGTTTCTTTTTTCGGTATATCTCCCTCTTCCAGCACCTCCAGAAACAGGTTTTCCAGCGTCAGCTCCTGTCTCTCCATTTTCTGAACCGACAGATTTTCCCGGAGCAGAATCTCCATGGCCTGCTTCATTTCCGCCCTGTTTCCGTCACACAGAAATCGGACGGAATCATTAACACAGATTCCTGTACCGTATTTCTCCCATGCACCGGCAAAGCGCTTGCGGTCTGCCGAAGATTCAAATTCCAGAAGAAATCCCGCGCTGCGGTTCATCCGGTGGACATCCTCCATAGTGCCTTCCCAGGCCAGCCTGCCCCCGTGAAGAATACCGATTTTATCGCAGATTCTCTCCACATCCGGCAGAATATGGGTGGAAAACAGAACCGTTGTATAAGAAGCAGCTTTTTTCAGGATTTCCAGTATCTCCCTGCACCCCACCGGATCCAGTGCGGAGGTTGGTTCGTCGCAGATCAGCAGTTCCGGTTCCGGCAGCAGTGCCTGCGCGATTCCCAGCCGCTGCTTCATCCCCCGGGAAAAGCCCTGAATTCTCCTGTTTTCACCGGCAAGCCCCACCAGCTCCAGCATCTGCCCGATTCTCTCCTGTCTTTTTTTTCGTGACATTCCGGTCAGCTCGCCGCAGAATTCCAGATATTCGGCGGGCGTCATATAACCGTAAAATTCAGGAACATCCGGCAGATAACCGATCATCCGGTTGGTACGGTTTTTCCCGAACCTGACCGGCTCCCCGTTTACCCGGATTTCCCCTTCATCAACAGTGAAAAGTCCCAGAATCAGCTTCATGGTCGTGGTTTTCCCTGCCCCGTTCTGACCGATAAACCCGTAAATGGAATATTTTTCCACCTGAAAGGTCAGATCCTGAAGCACCGCTTTACTGCCAAACCGCTTCGTCACATGAGAAACCTCCAGAATATTTTTCTCTTCACTCATCATTCATCTTCCTTCCCCAGCAGAAAGTAAAGGACCGGTCCCCAGAACTGCATTCCCACAATAGTAATCAGAATCCATAATCCCCTGCTTCCCCGTTTGTAATGCTCATGAGTCAGAATGTGACGCAGTGTCACGATCAGCAGTATCGCCTCAATTATAATTAACGGTATCAGAAAAGGCAGATACTCCTGCAGCTGTTCCGGATTTAAGTTTGTCATATTGTTTCTCTCCCTTCTTTCAGTTTCTGTTTCCAGCGTTTCATCTCCCGGCTTTCTGAAATCGGTGCAAATGCCGGATTATTCATGGCTTCAAGCACTGAATCCCATATAACCTTTTTCCCTCTGGGCGGTGTCTGAAGCAGATCATATTTCTGAACATACTGATCCATTTTTGAAAAATAAGAATCTCCGTAAATCCTGATTCCATTTTTTATAAAAGAAATCGTACCTTCCACAAATATTTCAAGCTGTTCCAGTGCTTCCTTTTTCTGCCCGTGTACCATGTAAAACAGTGCACAGGCATAGCAGAACTGCAGATACAGGTTGGGATGCAGCCGGTCAATGTGATAAATTTCTATTATCTGATTCAGCCGGTCAATGGTTTCCTGCCCTCCCTCACGATCCTGCAGCTGAAACATCAGATAGGTAAGACTGTCATTGATCATCATGACCAGATGCCTGAAAATGACCGATTGATTGAACATCTCTGCATCTTCTGTCCGACCCGATATCTGATAAGCCTGCACCAGTATGGTATCTGTCTGGTCAGACAGATGCTCCGGCTGGAAACGCGGTTCCAGTGCAGCTGTCACTTCTTCCGCCTTTCCCAGCAGGAGAAAAACCATATACCGTACAATTTCCGCATCACCGCAGATTTCCCGGTCCCCGCAGTCCTGCTCAATATGCAGGCACAGGGAAACAATTTCCTGAAGGATTGCTTCTTTTTTCTCCCGGGTATCTGCCAGCATATAGTGATTCAGCCACAATACGCTGATCTGAAGAAGTGCAGGATAACAGGAATAGTATTCCTTCACAAATTCCCGGCTCTCCTTCATCACCTCTTCAAAAGATCTGTTTTCAAAATCTTCCGTAAACCGGATATAGATTTTTCGTATCTCATCTCTGGTCAGCTGTGCCTGATAACCGATCAGCTCATCCACGCTGATATCAAAATAGGAAGCCAGTCTGGGAAGAAGCATGATATCCGGAAAGCTCTGCCCCGTCTCCCATTTAGAAACAGAAGCTTTGGTCACTCCCAGAAACACAGCCAGTTCTTCCTGAGTTTTTCCGCTTCTGCGCCGCAGAAAAGCCAGATTTTCTGATATTTTCAACCGGTTCATGTAATCTCCTTTCATCAGCTGCCGCTGTCTTTCCGGCGGCAGCTGTTTCTCCGTTTTTTTGTTTCTTATTTTCTGTTTCTTACTTTCTGGTTTCAGTATACCGGATTGCTTTTCATTCCACAATGGAACAGCAGTCGATTTCAAGGTGAAAAATCAACTGACACGATACCGGGTATACCATATGTTTCTGATTTTCCCATAAAAAAACAGGATGCTGATGACAACCTGTCATGTTCCCATCAGCGCCCTGCCCCCTGGTCATTCCCCATGTCCAATTTGCTCTTGCATTCCCATGTTTTCAATACTATAATCGTTACAGTTTCGATATTTTCCGGCTGTCTCCGGCTCAGGCCGAAGATGCCGGTTTCTTACCAATTTTCAGATAAGGAGGCTAAAATTTTGTACAACTGCAGTTTGATCCTGGAAGGCGGCGGCATGCGTGGTGTTTTCACAGCCGGTGTCCTTGACTATTTTATGGATAAAAATCTGATGTTTTCTGATATTTACGGTGTATCTGCCGGAAGCTGCCATGCATGCAGCTATCTGTCCGGCCAGCGCCACCGGGCATTTGAAATCAATGTAGACTATCTGCACGACAGGCGTTACTGCAGTCTGAGCAGTCTGCTGAAGACAGGTGACCTTTTCGGCGCCGACATGCTGTACCACCAGATTCCCGATGTGCTGAACCCATTTGACTATGATACATACAATCAATACCAGGGGGATTTTTATGCAGTCATGACAGACTGCGAAACCGGTCAGCCGGTTTATCAGAAAGTCGGCGATCTGCACCATGATATTATCTACGTGCGCGCTTCCAGTTCCCTGCCCGTGGTTTCCCGTATGGTGGAAATCGACGGACATAAATATCTGGATGGCGGCATTTCTGATTCCATTCCCGTGCAGCGCGCTCTGGAGCACGGCCCCGGCAAATGCGTGGTGATCCTCACTCAGCCTGCCGGTTACCGCAAATCCCCCAACAAAATGATCCGGCTCATGCGCAGGCAGTACCGCGATTACCCGGCTCTTGTTCAGGCGGTGGCAAACCGCCATACAGTATACAATGAGACTCTGGATTTCATCCGGAAAGAAGAGTCTGCCGGAAATGTACTGGTCATCCGCCCCGACGGTCCCTGCGGCATCGGCCGGGTTGAAAAGAACCGAGAAAAACTGGAAAAGCTTTACTGCCGCGGTTACGATACCGCCAGAAAGCAGGAAAATGCACTTATGGAATTTCTGGAAACTCAGAACAGATAAAGCCTGAAATTCTGCCGGAAAACATCCGCAGGAAACCAGAGAAATACTTTAGAAACGTAAAAGGAAAACAATTATGAAACAGTTAACACTTAATGGAAGCTGGAGTATGAACCGTAAAGGAAGCTCACAGGTGTACCCGGCAGATGTTCCCGGATCGGTTCTCTCCTGTCTTCTGAAAGCAGAAGCGATTCCCGATCCCTATGCAGGAAGAAACGAATATCCCACCAGAGAACTTTTTCAGGAAGATTATATGTTCCAAAGAGATTTTACAGTTAATGAAACATTTCTCCACGAAGAACAGGTGGAACTTGTCTGCGAAGGTCTTGATACACTGGCAGATCTTTATATTAATGAGAAGAAAATTTTCCATGCCGACAATATGCACCGGACATGGCGTATCCCGGTAAAAGATTTTCTTCATACCGGTGAAAATCACATCCGGGTCGAATTTCTGTCCACACTGAAATACATACGCAGCTATCAGTACGATGAGAACAAAGAGATTCACTACATTGCCACAGGAGCCATGGAAGGCAATCAGCTGATCCGAAAGGCTCATTCCATGTTCGGGTGGGACTGGGGTCCCCAGCTTCCTGATGCAGGAATTTTCCGTGATATTTATCTGGAAGGCTGGACCGGAAGAAAACTGAAGGAAATTGAATTTCATCAGATTCATGAAAAAGACTGTGTGAAACTTCAGATTCAAACAGAATTTTCACATTCCGCAGCAGGTCAGGAAGGTCAGACAGTCAGAATCTCGGTAAAAGAACGAGGACTCAGGACGATTGAGGAGAAAGCAGCAGACAGGGCAGCACTGTCTGAAATAACAGCAGAAACACCGGCTGAATCTGTGGCAGAAATACAGTTTTACCCGGAAAATAATACCATCTGTGAAAGTACGCTCACCATACGTAACCCCCATCTGTGGTGGCCCAACGGTTACGGAAAACAGCCCCTGTACGATGTATTTGTCAGGCTGTACGACACCGATGGAACCCTGCTTCAGGAAGTCCGCAAAACCATTGGACTTCGAACACTGACTGTAAGCCGTGAAAAAGACAGCTTCGGCAGAGAATTTGCCTTTCAGGTAAACGGTGTGAAAATATTCGCCATGGGAGCCAATTATATCCCGGAAGACTGCATTTACTCCCGGATTAGTGCAGAACGGCAGAATTACCTTCTGGAGTGTGCAAAAAGGGCACATTTCAACTGCATCCGCGTCTGGGGCGGCGGTTACTATCCATCGGATGAATTTTACGAACTGTGCGATGAAAAGGGCCTGATCGTATGGCAGGATCTCATGTTTGCCTGCAATGTATATGATGCGACGGATGCATTTCTCAATAACTGCGAAAAAGAAGTGGAGGATAATCTCAGACGGCTGCGCCATCATCCCAGCCTTGGTCTGCTGTGCGGCAATAATGAAATCGAATCCGCATGGGATCACTGGGAGGATTTCCAGATTGAAACTGCCGCGCTGCGGGCAGATTACATTAAACTTTTCGAGCATGTTATTCCTGCCGTCGTACACAAAAATGCACCGGACACATTTTTCTGGCCCTCATCTCCGTCATCTGGAGGCTGCTTTGACAATCCCGATGATGAGAACAACGGTGACGCCCATTACTGGGATGTATGGCACGGACAGAAACCATTTACCGATTACCGGAAATACTTCTTCCGCTTCTGCTCGGAATTCGGTTTTCAGTCATTCCCGTGCCTGAAAACAGTGGAAACCTTCACAGAGCCCAAAGACCGCAATATTTTCTCCCGTGTCATGGAAAGTCACCAGAAAAACGGCGCAGCCAACGGAAAAATCCTGTATTATATGTCAGAAAATTTCCGCTACCCGGCCCGATTTGACGATCTTATCTATGTAAGCCAGATTCTTCAGGGAATGGCCATTCAGTACGGTGTGGAACACTGGAGACGCAATCGCGGCCGGTGCATGGGCACCCTGTTCTGGCAGCTGAACGACAACTGGCCGGTGGCCTCCTGGTCCTCCATTGATTATTTCGGCCGCTGGAAAGCCCTTCAGTACATGGCCCGCCGGTTCTATGCACCTGCTGCATCAAGCCTGGTGAGAGAAGACACCCTGCTGAGCCTCTATGCTGAAAATGAGACTTCTGTCCCTGTAAAATGGCAGGCCAAAATCCTCATTAAAAACATTGACTGCGAGATCATCTGCTCGGCCGCGGCAGAAGGCAGCACCGGTCCTTTCTGCTCAGAGAAAATTGCAGAACTGGATTTTGGCAGCTTATGCAGTGATAACGACACCTGGGCAGAAACCGTATTTGCAGAAAGCACCGTTACCTTCGAAGACGGCACACAAACCCACAATGTGGAGGTTCTGCTGCCTTACAAATATCTGACACTGAAACAACCCGAGGTACAGACAGCCGTAACGGAAACAGAAGACGCTTTCATGATTCAGCTGGAAAGTGATATTTTTGCACCTTTCGTGGAACTGGATTTTGAAGACGCCGATGTGATCTTCAGTGATAATTACTTCCACCTGACGGGAGAACCCCGCGAAGTGGAAGTAAAGAAAGCGGATATTTACAGAGGAAGCTTTGCTGATGCGAAAGATCTCAGGAAACGGCTGCATGTGCGCAGTCTGAGAGATACGTACTGTTGATTTGTCCCGGCTGTCAGCTTCTTCTATAGCAAGACAAGAAAATAGTGCAAAAAAGCACTGAAAATCCGGATAGCAACGATTTTTCAGTGCTTTTTCAATCATTTTTTTATTAGACTCCGATTGATTTCATTATGATGGTGCCAATACCACTTTGTCAGGACACCAATAATCTTTAAGCTCTTTAATAACTGCTACTTGTGTGTCCCATTCTGTTCTATTTCTGACAGATGCCCTATAGCTTATCCTTTTTCAACTGCTATTTTATGTATTGCTTCCACAATTGCTACTACTTCTGATGCTCGTTCCTCAACAAACTCTTTCGTTATGTCTGTTTGTTCTGCTGATGCATGATCTCGATCTAATTGGTGAGCAATTGCATTTCTCCGTTTAAACAAATCCTGAACCACTCCATCTCCATATTTCTGTGATTCATTAATTGTATCTTTTTGAAAAGCTTCATGCATCACATTCCCGTACCCAACACCAATCAGGTTCAATTGCTTACGCATACTCTCTGATGATAAGAACACATCTCTGCTAAATCTCTCATTCAAGTATTCAAAAAACCATTCTTTCGATTCAGCTGCCTCTATTCCTTCTTCCACTTTTTTCATTGGGATCTGTAAAGATTGGTATTGTTGGCTTTTTTCCCATTCTCCTTTGAACATTTTATATAAACAATATTTACTCATTTCGTGGAGATAAAAGTCTAGAATACCCTCCAAAAATACAACCTGCGATCGCCATATATTTTTGCAATCATCTTCTTTCCCATCCTGTTTCAATGAATCTGCGACTTCATATTGATTCTTGATTCTGTCCAAGCTTTGATCAAAATGGCCTTTTATATCCGCAAGTTCAAATTTAATAGGCGGTGCAACCCTATGTGGGTCTCGGCTAGCTTCGACACGTTCATTTAAGTCTAAATTTCGTTCTGCCATACCTGCACCTCACTACATTTTTGAAACAATGTTCGCGAAATCAATATTTAACATAGGTATCGCGCCATATCGTCCAGAAATATAGCCTTTGCCAAAATTATCATCTTTTCGAATATTTCTAATTTCTGCCAATGAATATAATTCTGTAGAACGGTCTTCTTTTTTCAATTCTGTAAACCATATCTGGTCCCTTCTAAATAAATCTAAATTTAAAAGACCTGTTTCATGCGTCGTAAAGAATATCTGTGGAAAATTATCAGACTTCAAATCCATAAATAATCGAATCAATCCAAAAACGAGAGACTCATGCAATCCCGCTTCCAATTCATCGCACAAAAGTACTTTCCCATTTACTATAATGTCTAATAATGGACATAATAAACCAAATAACTTTTTAACGCCCGTAGATTCTTCTTGCATCAAATCGGTTTCAAATCCATCATATATTACTTTGGCGGTGATTGAATCAACACTTCCCTGCAAAATTATATTTTTAAACTCTGCAGATAAAAACGGCGGCAACTTATCCGCTTCCATTTTTTGTTGATCAATTGTCACCTCTATATCTTTCAAGCCCAGTCCTAAATTTTGCATAAATGCTATAACAGCCTGTTTCACTTTATCGTTTGTGTTCATCTGATATAAGGAATACTGCATCCAATTATCCTGATTATTCGAACCATATATAACCAGTTCATCACTAAAAAATTTGTATGCATGTTCTATCTCAATTACAGAACTGAAGTTTGCAGCACATGAAAGCAACAATCTATTAGGTTTCAATACATCTTTACATGTAGATAATTTACCCCTAAATTTGCTTCCTGTTGTAAATTTCTCACCTTTTCTTTCAAATATCTTTGCCTGACGTCCATTTGGGAAGAAATACAAATATTCTTCGGTAACAAGCATGTTTCTCAAAGAAAAGCCAAATACATATCTTGTGTTTTTAGTCACAAACTGAATTCGATACACACTATCTTTTTTAAAACCGTCTAATTTATGAGGTACTTGTCGTATTCCTTGTCCAGGCTGATGATTAATACTATTCATAACCAACATTTTGACAAAACTAATAGCATCGATAAAATTGCTTTTTCCAGATCCATTTGCTCCATAAATCACAGCTGATTTAAGAACTCTGTGTCCTTCGAATTCTTTTGTTTTCTCCTCGTATGTTGTGTCACTACCGGCCAAGGCTGAAAACAATATTTCTTCTCGAATAGATTTATGGTTTGTACAAGAAAATTCAAG
>JAXDZY010000077.1:0-12822 GCA_034086685.1 Lachnospiraceae bacterium | reverse complement strand
TCTACCAATCAGGTTCTTTTCGTTGTATAATGAGTTTGTCGTACAGGGTCACTTTCCTTTGTAATAGTTGTAGCAAGCTTATTATACATCAGAAAGTCCCTGTACGATATTTTTTATTCAAAAAGTTGTAAAGTGGTGTTTCCATGTATAAACCCCTTTCTTTCCGTATACCTGTTAGTATCCTGAATTCGAAAATAATTATTCTGTTCGGATACGTAAAAAACCGTTTTCCGGATTGATTTATTAACATGTTACCATGAAAAAACGGGGATGTCATTCGGCTGTAAACAGAATGACATCTCCTGGTGCTGCATGGTATTCTTATATTTTTGCGCCGGTTCCTCTCCTGTAAGCATCCATCCTGCGCATCTGGGGATGTCTGGCAAAGCGCCTGATCTGCTGCTTTCTGCAGGCTGCCGGTTCCGCCACCACCAGCCAGTTCATTGGAACATGGAGCAGCATGCTCAGAGCAAACAGATGATCCAGAGAAGGCAGCGTTTTTCCATGAAACCAGTTGTAAATGGACTGCGGACAATTGATAAGCAGATATTTCTGCAGATCCCGGACAGAATAGCCATTAATCGTACACAACCGGCGAAGCCGCCTTCCTGTCTGCTCCATATCAATTTCCGGTAACTGAAACATGATATCCTCCCCTTTCTGAAATATGGTCTGTAAATCCCTGCGAGGCTGTATTCTTTTTGATACAATTTTCTGTCAAATCTGCTAATTCCTCTCCAAAAACGCAAATTGAAGCACTTTTGCATTTTAAAAAATACCATTTTGAACTTTTTTTGTCATCTTGAACAATTTTTATTTCAAAAAAGTCTGAAATAATTTATTTGTCAAAAGAGGTCTCTCAGGATACAATACGATTGTTCACTTTCGGAGTAAGGAATACTTACAGAAAAACCGGATTCCGTACACCCTACCCAGTGTCCGGAGGTTTTCCGTAAATTTTCAGTGAAAAGGGCTAACAACAAAATAAGGAGGTCTGAAATTGAAAGTACACAAATTTGACACCCGTGTGCAGCACCTGAAGTACAAGGTTCTGCGCGAAATCGCCAGAGAAGCCTGGAACGATACTCTGCTGGAAAACCTGCATGACATCCCCAAAAGGATCCTTCCCAAAGATCATCCCACCATGCGCTGCTGCATCTATAAAGAACGTGCCATTCTGACAGAACGCATGCAGATTGCCATGGGCGGTGATAAAAACAATCCAAACGTCATCGAAGTCATTGATATTGCCTGCGATGAATGCCCCATGAGCGGTTATGAAATCACCGATCTGTGCCGTGGCTGCCTGGCTCACCGCTGTGAAAGAGCCTGCAAAAAAGGTGCGATCACATTTGATGAACACATGAAAGCCCATATTGACAAATCCAAATGTGTAAACTGCGGCGCATGCGCTAAAGTCTGCCCCTACACCGCCATCACCAACCGCAAGCGCCCCTGCGAATCAGCCTGCAAAGTAAAAGCCATCTATGCACGCGAAGATGGCGCCGCACAGATTGACCATGAAAAATGTATTTCCTGCGGTGCATGCGTTTACCAGTGTCCCTTCGGAGCAATTTCCGATAAATCCTACATACTGGATGTCATTGATATGATCAAAAAAAGTGAAAACAATACTGTTTACAATGTATATGCCGTGGTTGCTCCTTCTATTGCCGGACAATTCAATTACGCAAAACCCGGCCAGATTCTGAGTGCATTAAAGCTTCTGGGATTTGACACGGTTATCGAAGCTGCATGGGGTGCCGATCTGGTTGCCTATGCAGAATCAAAGGAAGTGGCAGAAACAGACAGCTTTGTAACCAGTTCCTGCTGTCCCGCTTTTGTAAATTACATTGAAAAACAGTTCCCCCAGCTGAAAGATCATGTTTCCCACAATCTTTCCCCCATGGCAGCCATCTCCCGATTTATCAAGGAAATGGAACCGAACTGTAAAATCGTTTTCATAGGTCCCTGCACAGCTAAAAAAATGGAAATTCAGCGTGAAAAAGTAAAACCTTATGTTGATTCTGTTATTACTTTTGAAGAGCTGCAGGCACTGCTTGACAGCCGCGATATTGAAGCACAGTCTCTGGAAGACATTCCTCTGGCCGATGCTTCTCCCTTCGGACGCATCTTTGCCCGCAGCGGCGGTCTTACAGAAGCAGTTGCACAGGGTCTGAAAGAACACGGCTTTGACGATTTTGATTACAGACCTGTAACCTGTGATGGCATCGAAGCCTGCCGCACCGCCCTTCTGAAAGCCGGAAAAGGTATTCTGAACGGAAACTTCATCGAAGGAATGGCATGCCAGGGAGGATGTATCGGCGGTGCCGGCTGTCTGACCCATGCCGAGAAGAATGCAAAAGCAGTCAATCAGCATGCGGCATCCTCCGATAAAAAGACCATCACTGAGTCAGTACGCAGATCAGAATAAATCTGA
The DNA here is from genome assembly GCA_034086685.1 of Lachnospiraceae bacterium. GTDB lineage: Bacteria > Bacillota > Clostridia > Lachnospirales > Lachnospiraceae > TWA4. The sequence goes on along the minus strand of JAXDZY010000077.1, from coordinate 10,382 downwards.
TTTCATTTGAGGCTTGTATATCAGTAATGTGATTTTCTGTCATACAGGTTAAAAGACCGGCAGAATCTTTCAGAGACCGGGTTCATACCCTTCGGTTATCCAAAGATTCTGCCCCTGTTTTTGCAGACTTTTTGATAATACTGCCTGTTCTTCCCGGATACAGTCCACTGCGATGGCATACTCCACGTCGCCGGTCTCTTTCTCCAGAAGCGCGGCCTGATCATAAGCCTGTTCCAGATATTGTACTTTCTCCATTTCGCTGATCTGGGGAAGCATGGCATAACGGAACAATGCATGCATATATTCACCTCTTGCCTCAATTTCAAAAGAAGCTTTCTGCTGTGCACTCTTCGTGTTATTGTAATCCGATGACCTTTGGACCGGTTCACAGGGTATCAGGCTCGAAAAAATATCGCAGCACATATGATAAATACTTTCTGCTGCTATATAATCAGATTCCTTCTCACTTTTTTCCGCATCCCTCATATAGGTGCGTCCCAATTCCAAAATCTTTTCACCATCTGACTTTTTTTGATATTTTCCTGCCCTAACCATATGAAAACTCCTTTCTTCGACAATTGGTTACTGACAAATGACTGTTGCTTTCTGTTTTTCCCACACCAGATACTGACAATTCTCCTGACAGCAGAGCGCAGTTCTATTTCATAAATAATATAGCATCTTTTTTCTGATTGTCATACCTCAGCCACTGAAAATCTCCGGATTTTATCTTCGATTATCCACACCAAGACGATCATCATAGACTGCACGGCATCCTCCGATAAATTTGGGACGGGTACGTGCAGCGGTCAACGGCGCCTGCCCGATTGCTTTAACTGCAAGTCTCACCGGTACTGCCACCCGCTTCAGGTGCATGCCAATCAGCGTACTTCCGATATCAAGACCTGCATCTGCCTGAATCTCCTCCAGGGCCACCGGATCTTCCATGCCGCGATATGCTGCTGCTGCAAAAGAACCTCCCGCTTTGGGCTGAGGTACTACATTGCAGATTTCCGCCCGGGGAACTGCCTGACGTTCCACTATGATTGCACGATTCAGATGCTCACAGCACTGAGCTGCCAGATAAATCCCTCTGGGTTTCAATACAGACTGAATCGCATCATAAATTTCCTGTGCCGTTTCTTCACTGGAAGAAGAACCAATTCGTTTTCCAAGCACTTCACTGGAAGAACATCCGACTACCAGAATCTGCCCCTTTTTCAGCCCTGCTGCCTCACATAATTCCGTAACTGCTTCTACACATTGCCTGCTGATTTCTGACATGAATATCACAATCCTTTCTATCTTAAAAACCGCCATGCTCTTTCGAACATGACGGTTCCTTCATTCTGAATCTGTCTTACCTGGTATAAAATCCGATATAAATTAATCCAGTGTGTAAGGCATTAATGCAACGTGACGTGCTCTCTTGATTGCAACAGTCAGTGCTCTCTGATGCTTTGCACAGTTGCCTGTGATTCTTCTGGGAAGAATCTTGCCTCTTTCAGATACGTATCTTTTCAGTTTGTTAGTATCTTTGTAATCGATACCGGTATCTTTTGTACCGCAGAATACACAGACTTTTCTTCTTCTGCGTCCGCCGTTTCTTCTCTTCATGGGAGAATCTGATCTTTCACCTTTATTGTAAGCCATGGCTATAACCTCCTTAAAAATTCAACGATAACTTTTCGCATGCCGGCCGGAACATGTCCGAACCGTATCAAAATCAAATTCTAGTTGAAAGGAAGACCTTCGTCATCAACACCATCGGGAATGTTCATAAAATCATCACCAATCGCGCTTGCGGGGCTGGGTCTTGAACCGCCCTGCTGACCATAACCGCCGTAACTCTGGCCGCCGCCATAATTCTGACCGCCGCCGAAGCCCTGATTTCCACCAAAGCTGTCCTGACCACCGCCATTGTATGATGATGCAGTTGCTTTGCTTTCAGCGAATTCCTGATCTTCTACTACTACGTCCGTTGTGTAAACTCTGACGCCATCCTTATTGGTATAGCTGCCTGTCTGCAGACGACCGCATACTACCATCTTTGTTCCTTTTCTCAGATACTTTTCAGCAAATTCCGCCTGACGGTCAAATGCCACACAGCTGATAAAATCGGCAGACTGTTCGCTGTTGTCTCCATTTCTGCGAAATCTTCTGTCAACCGCCAGAGTATATCTTGCAATTGCCAGCTGACGCTCGCCCTGATTGGAATATCTGACATCAGGATCTCTGGTAAGTCTTCCCATTAAAATAACTCTGTTCATTCATTCACCCAAATCTTTCTATAGTAGAAGTGTGACTCAGCTTCCTGTTTCAAGCTTCACCTGATACAAGTATTAAGCTTCCTGTTTTACAATCAGATATCTGATAACATTTTCCATCATACGGATATGAGCTTCTACTTCGTTCGGGCAGTTGTTATCTTCTGTCTCAAACTGAATAAAGTAGTAGTAAGCTTCTCTGGATTTCTGGATTTCGTAAGCAAGTCTCTTCTTACCCCATTCATCCACACCAGTTACGTTGCCGTTAAAACGGGTGATATAACCTTTGACTTTTTCGATTGCCGCTGCTCTTTCTTCTTCTTCAAGTTTTACGCTTAAAACAACAGCTAATTCATACTTTTTCATGTTAGCACTACCTCCTTGTGGACTTTTTTGGCCCCTTTTCAGGAGCAAGGATTAAAATTTATCACAGTTTTTGATTCTAACATAATCTTTTTGATAATGCAAGCATTTTCTTCAGGTTTTTCAGTCGCGACCGGACTTTTTCAGTTCTTTTGTGCTTTTTTCCACGGTTTTTCTGGGTACCATGATCATGTGCCCGCATCCCGTGCATTTCAGACGGAAATCCATGCCCACACGCAGAATCTCCCACTCATAACTGCCGCAGGGATGCGGTTTCTTCAGACGCACCACATCACCGATCTCATAATTCAGCCGTTCCATTTCTCACCATCCATCTATAAAAACATACTCATAACCTGTCCGATGGGCTGGTTTATCACCAGATCTGCCCTGTTATCCATGGGAGTTGCTGATTTATTGATCAGCACCAGCCTGCTGCCGCGATAGTAGCTGACAAATCCGGCCGCCGGATATACAGTCAGAGACGTTCCGCCGATAATCAGAACATCTGCTTTACTGATATAGCGCAGCGCTCTGTCGATCACATCGCTGTCCAGACTTTCCTCATACAGCACCACATCCGGTTTGACCATGCCCCCGCAGGTGCAGCGGGGCACGCCTTCCTGTTCCAGTATATAATTCATATCGTAAAATTTACCGCAGCGGGTGCAGTAATTGCGGTGAACAGATCCGTGCAGCTCCAGAACCTCTTTGCTTCCTGCAGCCTGATGAAGACCGTCAATATTCTGGGTGATCACCGCTCTCAGGCGTCCTTCCTGCTCCAGCTTTGCCAGCGCCAGATGCGCCGGGTTGGGCTTTGCCTGCGGATACAGCATCCTGTCTTTATAAAACCGGTAGAACTCTTCCGGATTCTGCATATAGAAACTGTGGCTGATAATGGTCTCCGGCGGATAATCATATTTCATATTGTAAAGACCGTCCGCGCTGCGGAAATCCGGCACATCACTTTCGGTTGAAACACCTGCACCGCCGAAAAAGACAACATTATTACTGTTTTCCACCCATGATTTTAAAGTTTCCAGTTCATTCATCACTCACTCCTCCATTCCTTCATTAATCTTCTCTGCAGATTCATCGTGCTCTGCTTTCCGGCTGTCCGCTACTGGGACAGCATATCATCCCTCATCCAGCCCGTGGTTCCATCCGGTGTCGTCACCTGATACCAGATATGAGAACCGTCAGATTGAGATTTGCCGGTTGCTTTCACCTGTGTCCCCCGCTCGTAGGAATTCAGCACTTCATAGGAAGTTCCCGCTCCCGAACGCAGACGTGCACTGCTGACAGATACCGTGAATGTATCACTGTCCTGCTTTCTTTTATTATCTTTTACTTCACTGCCTTTTTTGTCAAACAAAGAAGTAATCTGACTGACCACACTGCCTTTGTCAGGAGAAATGCTGCCATCCATATAAAGACCTGCCCCCAGCACACCTGCCGCCAGAATAAAAATCAGGAAATAACGGAAAAGTCCGTTCTTCATCTTTCGGTAAGCAGACAGATATCCGCTGTACGCCCTTTCTCCCTGTGCTTCCATCTCCAGATTGTGAGAAGCCTTCGGAATTTCTTCGCAGATCCCGGAAGTTTCCATCAGCACTTCCTCTCCCATGCTCCGGGCCTCCTCTGCAATATCCTTCATGTTGTCAATGGAGCGAAGCAGACGCTTCCACAAACGGAACTGATCCAGACGTATTACTCCTGCTGTTATGCATAACACAATTGCAAGAAATGTCAGCATGAATCCCGCTTTCGATATGAGACCGCTTCCTTCCAGGAAATTCCGTGTGAGGATTCCCCAGAAAACAAGCAGAAATACACCAAGCAGCAGTGAACAGAAACCTCCAAGCACGCCCGGCACCTGACGTTTCTGCCTCCTTTCCCGGCAGATCTCAAGACAATCTTCAGCCCAGCGGTTTACTCTGCCCGAGAACTGCTTCAGGTAATCCGAGGCCTCTTTTCCTGCATCCGCCATACCGCTTTGTACAATACTTTTCTCCTGCAGACTTCCGCATTCTGTCAGCCAGCCGGCCGGTACAAATTCATAATCTGCATTCTGTACAAAATACGCATCTGTTTTTCCGCTGGTGATCCGGTAATCGGCCACATCATAAACACCCAGCTCATACAGATATGGATTATTAAGGAAATCTCTCCTGAGCTCATGCATGTATTCTTTCAGCTCATGCTCTGCTCTGAGCAGCTCCGGAATCGACATATCCTCTGTATATTCCACGCCGGCAAAATTTTCCTGTACCATATGTTCCATCATCTCATCCATCTCATAAAGATCAAGATGATTTTTCAGCCAGTACTCCGGCTCCCTTTCCAGCTCACAGATCACCATACGGCGAAGCACTGACTGCCTCTCAGGACATATACGCTCCAGAAACTGGCAGACATTGCCCATAATCCTTCCATCCTGAGAGATTCTGCCTCCCTTATAGAAGAAATCTCTCCACTCTCTGAAAGCCATGCTGTATCCGATCACATTCAGCCAGCACTGAAAATAGTCTTTATTAAAATCCAGATAAATCTGTTCCTTCAGACCTGCAGGATTCTTTTCAAGAAAACCGATATAGCCATCAATATCCCTGATCTCCGTATTGTCGTCGGGCTTGTAAATGGCTTCCGGCAGAAGACGCAGCACCAGTTCGCAGGCTGCCCGCATTACATTGCCTGCTGCCTCCTGCTCCACACTTCTGACCACCGTCATATCTTCCTCTGAAAATACATCTGCATAATAATAGCTTAAAATACCGCTGGTCAGCAGTTCTTCCGATGACGCAGACAGACTGCCGCGGGCCACCTCCTGTCTCAGTTCCTGAAGCAGAGGAAAAATCCCTTCATATATTCTGCCATCCCAGAAAAATCCCTCCATGGAAGGATCGATCAGATGTACGGCCCCTGTAAGTCCCGCATTGCGTGCATGAGGGAAATGATTTACCGTCAGATCAGACAGGGCATTGGATAAATGCTGATACTGACGCCTCAGGCTGTCCGACAGAAGTCCATCATAAAGATGCTGCCTTCCTTCCTCCGGATACCGGCACAAAGCCTGAGCCAGCTCCCGCAGACTGCTGCAGCTGATCCTGGCTGTCAGCTGATAAGGCGGATCCAGAATCTGTTCTTCCTGAGAATAACGGAAAACCGGTACATTCGCCCCGGAAATCCATGCTTTTACTTCTTTATATCCCCAGCGGTATCTGGGATCCTGAACGGTCAGTCCCTCCAGCAGAGATGCCATGCGCCTGCTGACACCTTCATAATGCATCAGTTCTCCCCGTCTGGTTCTGATCATGATCTCATCCGGTTTCATCCCTTCATAGATCTGCTTTCCGGTCAGCAGATAATAAATACTTACCGCCAGACCATAATAGTCGGAAGCCGGCGAATACATACCTGTCCCCAGCACTTCCGCCGGAACGTACCCCGGAGTAAAAGCCAGAGCAGCATCACAATAACTGCCGTCCTTCCCCAGAGGAACGCTGATTCCGAAATCCCCCAGCTTTGCACAGGGAGTCCCTTCCTTCGAAACAGCCCCGTACATATTGTCAGGTTTCACATCCCGGTGAAGAAAACCTGCTTCATGCATACCGTGAAGTGCTTCATTCAGACAGGGAATCACCGTTTTTTCCACATAATATTCATCCAGCGGAGCCTTTAAATCCAGAGTTCCCTGATCCATGTATTCAAAAATCTCAAAAGCGCATTTTCTGCCCTGAATTTCCGATACACCATGATCCAGAAGACACACCAGATAAGGATAATCCGCCTGGTAAAGAAATCTGCGTACCGCATTGCCCACTCCATTCATATCCGGATAAATTTTAGCTGCAAAACGGCCTCCGTGCCGATTCTCACAAAGATAGGTTTTCGCCTGGCCGGTTCCCGCCGAAAGCTGGCGTACCGGCATATATATATCCTTCTGTCCTTCAAGTATAATCATCTTTTCCGCACCTCTCTTACCTAGGCGATGCCCGGAATGGAAAGTCTTCCTTCATGGATCATAAAAGCATAATCCTTTTCCAGAAGCTGTTTTACATAAGTATTTTTCAGGGTTTCCGTCCCCTCAAACCATAATCGTCCCAGCTTTGCCGGAAGAGGAACTCCATCCGCACAGATAAACCTGGTCTGCGCCCGTTCCGCCTCTTCAAACTTTCTGTAAACCTGTTCCATGACGGATGACGGATACTGTTCCCTGAGCAGATCTCTCAGAGATTCATAATTCTTCAGCTGGCGTTCCTGATAATCTTCCCGCAAATGTCGGGTCTCCGCCTCACAGGCCTGATCAAACATCTTCTGATACTCTTCATTCTCACGCTGGATTTTCTTCTGCCTTCTCATGGCATCCGATGCATTGGTCATAAAGCGGGTTTCCGCCTCTTCCAGCTGTTTCTCCAGCTGACGGATCTCTGCATGTCCTTTCTCACGAAGTGCATCATTATCCACTTCACACAGATATCTGGCTTTACCGATAAGATTGGCAAAAGAAGCATATTCAACCATCATATCCTCACTCTTAAACAGAGCCTTCAGACGATTAAGCCATAAACCTGTTTTATCATCATTGATTTTTTCAATCATCTCATCCAGATCCAGCTGATTGTAATCCTCCAGACGCGTTACCTGAGGAAAAAAGTCACCATATTCCCGGTAACGGTAGGCGTACTGAAAATATTCCGGCCTTACGATCTCATTTTTCCTGTTCAGAATCCGGTCACGGATCCTGCAGTTTTCCTCTATACCCTTCCGCATCAGTTCTTTCTTCTGAAAGATCTTTCCGCGGATCTTTTCCTGTATCTCGTCCCTCTCCCTGGCGGATTTTTCCTGCATGGCCTTAAAAGAAGCCTGCTGCTGCCGGTAATTATCCTCATTGCGGACTCTTCTCATCTCCTGATCCTTGCTCAGCTTTTTTTTCATGCTGTCATACCAGTTATCCGTCTGAGCAGAAGCATCACAGTATCTGCTCAGTTCCTTCAGAAATCCCTCAAGGAATTCTACACTCTGTTCCATAGTACCTCCCTGGTTTCTGCTGCAAATTTCAGTATCAGGTATAGTATACACCAACTCCCCTTTCAGGTCTAATAAAAAAACAATAAAACGGGACCGCAGGCAGCATCCGATCCGCCGCGGTCCCGTGATTAAATTACAGCAGTCCATCTCATGAACTAAAATTTTGCGGTTGTTCCCACATCCTTCAGAGCTTCCAGAATCTCTTCCCTGTTCATCCCTGCCTGTGCATTGATCGTTGCAACCACAGCACCTTCCACAACCGGACAGTCTGCCATGGCCACCCTGTCAGATCCGTATGCTTCCAGAACCATCTCCGTTGTCATCACGGAACTTCCCATATCCATAAGAACGATTACGCCATCCTCTGAATATACGGAATCAATGGCCTCATAGATCTTCTGAAAACTGGTACCAAACCCGCCGTCATCTGTGCCTCCGGCCGCCGCCACACTGGCTCCGGAAGCCATCAGACCGGTAAGCTCCACAATACTTTCCGCCAGTTTCCTGCTGTGAGATACAATTACTATTCCAACCATAATAGTGCCTCCTGATACTCATACTGATAAATCAGATGAAAATCCAGCCGTTTTCAACTAAAGTTTCAGGTTTTCCGCTGCTGTCTGAAGCATAAAGGTAAAAGAAGTTGCACCCGGATCCTGATGACCGATTCCCCGTTCACCCACATAGCTGGCACGGCCTTTTGTGGCAATCAGATCCTTTGTATGCTCCACACCTGCCCCGGCAGCTTTCACTCCGGCATCCAGAGCCTCTTTTGCATCCCGGCCTGCGGCATATGCTTCTTTCATGGCATTCAGCGCCGGTACCATGGCGTCCAGCATGGTCTTTTCCTCCGTGGTGGAATGTCCTCTCTGACCGACACCTTCCACGCCCGCCTGCAGAGCATTCAGAAATTCTTCCAGATTCATCTCTTTTTTAGCACCCAGGGTCATGCCCATCTTCATAAAAGCAGTACCATAAAGGGGACCTGAAGAACCACCTACCGTAGAAACCAGTGTCATACCGGTATTTTTGAAAATCGTTCCAAGATCCGCATCAGCCATTGCTTCCAGCTTTTTCTTGACCTCCGTAAATCCCTTGGCCATATTGATGCCATGATCATTATCACCGATGGGCCGGTCAAGCTCCGTCAGAAAATCCTTTTCCTCAATAATTTTATCACCGATCTTATCTAAAATAGCAATTACTTCTGTATTTGTAATCATGTCTGCATCTCCTGTCTCCGCCAAACAGCTTTTCCGATTATTCTTTATACGCAGGTGTGTCTGCTTTTGCATCCAGAAGGTCTTTCAGCTCATCATCCAGACGAAGCAGAGAAATGGAGAAACCTGCCATCTCGATGGAAGTCATATAATTGCCCACCAGCGTTTTGTAAACCTTAACGCCTTTTGCTGCCAGAACATCTGCCACATGATTATTGATGACAAATAACTCCATCAGTGGTGTTGCACCGGAGCCGTTGACCATAACAGCCACTTCCCGTCCTGTATAATCGATATCCGCCAGAATCTTTTCCAGCAGCATATCCACAATCTCGTCAGCTTTCTTCAAAGGTTCTCTGTGAGTTCCGGGTTCACCGTGAATACCGATGCCCACTTCCATCTCTTCATCGGTCAGTTCAAAACCAGGCTGGCCCGATGCCGGCACGGTACAGGGTTTGATTGCCATACCCATGGTGCGCACATTGTCGATAACTTTCTGAGCAACCGCCTGAACTTCATCCAGAGAAGCACCTGCCTCCGCTTTGGCACCGGCAATCTTATGTACAAACACGGTACCTGCCACACCGCGGCGCCCAACGGTATAAAGACTGTCCTTTACAGCCACATCATCATTTACAACAACCTGTTTTACCCTGATTCCTTCCATCTCGGCCATCTCGCCGGCCATCTCAAAATTCATCACATCACCGGTGTAATTCTTGATGACCATCAGCACACCCTGATCAGTAGCCACTGCTTTGATACCTTCCAGAATCTGATCCGGAGTAGGTGATGTAAATACAGCGCCTGCCACAGCCGCATCCAGCATGCCTTCACCCACATATCCCCCATGGGCCGGCTCATGTCCGCTGCCGCCACCGCTGATCAGAGCGACTTTGCCTTCTTTTTTCTTCGCACGTACTACCACATTTCCGCAGTCCAGCTTTCTCAGATACTGAGGATATGCCTTAACCATGCCCTGAATCATCTCGTTCTCAACCTGATCAACACCGTTAATAATCTTCTTCATGCTTCTACCTCCATCATATTAAAACGTTACCTTCTCCGGAATACCGGAAGATATAGTTTTATTATACGGGGAAAAAGCAGGAAATTCAATGAGGAAAAACCGAAACACTGCTTTTTCGGACAACAAAAAAAGGAATCAGCCTTACGACTGATTCCCATCGAGCAGGGGTGAAAGGAGTCGAACCTTTCTCTGAGGTTTTGGAGACCGCCATTCTACCGATGAACTACACCCCTGTACCTGTCAGGCGCAAACCCGACTGTGATATAATAGCACAGTCGGCGAATCCTGTCAATCACTTTCTGAAGAAATATTTTATTTCCCCGCTGAATTGGTTACTGTTCAGTGATCTGACCTTGTCAAAATAACTTCATAGTCAAAACGCTGAATTTTCATCAACACTGTTTTCGTGTATTTAGACTGTGAGACCATCATTTGTGGATAATGAGAGGCCCGCAGTCTTTTTCTTTTTCT
>JAXDZY010000046.1:0-9548 GCA_034086685.1 Lachnospiraceae bacterium | reverse complement strand
AAAACATCTTATTTACTGAGGAATCAGGAAACAGGGTTTGTTTGCTGTACAATTTTAAACAGACTATATACACAAATCCATAAAAAATCCGGCAGATGCACAAAGGGATAGTTTAAAGCAAAAAACGTGCGTCTGCCGTGGGATTAACCTGGGATTGTGTTGACTTTAAAAACGGGACAATCACAATTGAAAAGCAGATGGCAAATATGAGGTTTGAACATGAGGCATTTCAGATCATAAAGAAGCCAAAATCCCAAAAATCCATCCGGACTCTGCATTTCAGTGAAACAGTAAAGAAGGAACTGAGTCAATTAAAAAACCTTCAGTCCTGGGACATGCAGTTATTGGGGGAGGATTATGTGTATGTAGAAACAGAAACCGTCGATCTGAAAGGAAAAAAAGTCGAACGTGTTGTACGCAAACATATGATCGAAGACAAAAGTAAAGAGTTATGCCTGGTATGCAGAAAGCGAAATGGCGGACACATTCAGTCAAAGACGGTTGAACAATTCATGAAAGTATTGTCAAAAAAAGTCGGTTTTCACTGCGCATCACATATCGGCAGGCATACCCATGCAACCTTGCTTCTGGAGGAAGGCGCCAACATTGCAAACATCTCAGCACGGCTGGGTCACAATGGAAGCGATATAACCATGCAGTATCTGCACAGCTCAAAAGATGCAGATTATGACATTTCTAACCGCATAGAAAAAGCTATCTTGTCTACAGAATAAAAATCCTGTAGACTATTTGTAGACATAAGGCTATTTTTATTGATTTTTGAATGAATAAAATTCTTGAAAAGCCCGTGGTTGCGGGCTTTTTGTATGGTTTTGCTTGTAACTATTCGTTAAAGCTGTGTTTCGCGTATAAATAGATCTGTTCTTCTCAGAAAGCCCGCAACTACGGGCTTTCTGAATATCAAATCAATTTTTCTCACTGAATATATTTCACTGAATATATTTCTGATAATACATTTACTCCTCATTTACTTCCCGCACTCTCATGAAGTCTCCGAATCAGAGCTTTTCCATCAAATGCTGATTTTCTGTGAGCACACTCAGATTTAGGGCATAATGTACAGTTGGCTGTTTCAATCCCCTTGGCATAAATAATTCCTGATAAACTGTAAGAATTTTCAAAATGATCCCGAGCATCGATTCGTATGGAAAAGTTCTGATCATTTGTATTCTGTAAAAGAGAAAGAAATTGTTTCTGATCTGCCAGCTTCCAGCTATTGTTTCCGTTGACACCAGAGATATGTCCGGGATTATCCATGAAAAGTCCGGCTTTATCAGGCAGATTGATGACGATCTCTTCCGCTGTTTTTTCAAATGCCCGATTCAGACTGGTTTTCATAATCGCATCAAAAAGATACTGCTCCAGCGCATCTGACATGGCCAAACGGTGCTGCCACAATTCTTCTGCTATGGTAACTACAAACGCATATGCCTTTTCAACGCCGTTCAGCCTTTCTGCCAGATATCTGCTGAAAAACTCCTCATTTTCCAGTTTTACAATTTCTTCTGATACAGATGTAATACCGACTTCCCTCCAGAATCCTGCCGGCTGAACATACACGGAGGCATCCTCCATCAGCTCATCCACAATATCTTCGTACATCTCCCGACCGGAAACATCAAACTGTTCCATGACTTCTTCCAGCGTAATTTGATAATCTGTAAAATTTACTTTTTTAGTATCCATAGATAACATCCTCACTCATTTTCAATTTGTCCATATTATACTCTGTCATGTAAAAAAGACAATTAATAGAAACTGTATATCCTCAGGTTTCATAAAGCGATGCCGGAAAAGTATAAAAAGCAGGCACTTTTTCGGCAAACATGCAAATTATAAAATGTTTGTCAAAACAGGTGCCTGCTTTATAAACAAAACCAATGCGTAAGTTTTTACGCCTGTTCCTGCACAAAGCGGATCATTTCCTTTGCATCCTCTTCGCTGGCTGCATGAGCGGTATACATCTGATTGCCCATGGCTCCGGAAAGAATGTCGGGAATCCGTTCGCACATGACGATTTTGCTGCCATACCGTTCCAGTACTTCTTCATGAGAATGAACATAACGGTGAATATCTCTTCTGCCTGCATATACACAGAAGTGATCCTCGTTCCGTTCCGGCAGCAGACGTTTGTCCGCGGTTACCATATCTGCCCAGATCTGATAGACATCTGTGGAATGGGCAAAATTCATCATATCCGGTGTATAGCCGCCGGCGGGACGCATGTTGACTTCCAGGCCAACGAAATCTCCCACTTCTCCCAATCCTTTTCTGGCCTTTTTCAGACGGAAAAATTCCAGATGGACAAAACGGCTTTTTACTTCAAATGCTTTGACAGTGGCACGTCCAAGGCGGGCCAGTTCTTCCGGCATCCGGTCAACCGTGTAATAGGCCAGATCCAGCTGCTCATTGACAATATCCATAATGGACGGCGGCCATGCGGTCATGGATTCAAACACAGGCTCACAGTGAGAATCGGTAATTGCATCGTAAGAGAAAATATCGCCGTCGATAAACTCTTCCATAACATAGGGAATCTGCGGCTGATGGTCAAAGAAATCATCAAATGCTGCCTCATCTTCCAGTTTGAAAGTATCTGCTGCCCCTACACCAATATCCGGTTTCACAATGACAGGATAACCGACCTCGTCAAGAAATGCTTTTGCAGCCTCCTTTGATGTGATCTTATGGCAGCGAGCCGTAGGAACACCTGCTTTTGCATAGTAGGGTTTCATGGCCGATTTGCTCTTGTAACGGCTGATTCCTTCCAGACTTGTACCTGTTGTAATATTAAAATCGGTTCTCAGTCTCGCATCCTGTTCCAGCCAGTATTCATTGTTGGACTCCAGCCAGTCAATCTTACCGTATTTAAAAGCAAAAAATGCCACTGCGCGGTAAACTTCATCGTAATTTTCCAGAGAATTTACCTTATAATATTCGGTAAGTGCACCTTTCAGATGACCCTCCAGTGCATCATAGGGGGTATCCCCGATACCCAGCACATTGACTCCGTTTCTGCGGAGACGATCACAGAAATTCCAGTATGTATGAGGGAACTGGGGGGAAATAAAGATAAAATTCATAATGGTTTTCCTTCTTTCTTTGGTACAGATCTCTAACCGGTACTCTGCGGGTACAGAGATCCGATGGTTGTGCTTATATCCTACCATATCACTATGCTAAATTATGGTGTAAGTTATCTTAGCACAACTGGAAGATACTGTCAATGAACGATTGATTGTTATGGCAGCATTCTGATAAACGATTATGAAAAAAAGCCGACGATTATAGCAAATATATAAATTTTTATTTATTTGGATAGATAAACTTGACTTAAAAAAGAAATCATGCTAATATGCACTATCGGAACCGGATTTTTGATGCTGTATCCTGTTCCATGTCAGCGCCAGTACCTTTTGCAGCTAACAGCTGCAAAAGGTTGACGAGGTGAAAGGTTATCGAAAATTCGGCGGATGCCTTTCCGTATGCCGGATGCGTGATGTATTGACAAATATGCGGGTAACCGCAAAACAGAAACAATACAACCGGATATATAGGTACATATCGAGCATTTCTCATATATTTTCATATATTTATTATACAGAGCGGTCTGCTCTGTGTCTTTCGTGATACCCGTATAGCAGTGACAGCATGTTTTTGGTGAATATCGTCCGGAATCGAATCCGGACAGCAATAAAGCAGGTAATATAGCAGGTGAAGTCTGCGTTCTGCAGGTTCGTACACCCTTTTCTTTTTGTGCCCTGTTTTATTGGAGTACTTTATTTTTATTAAAAGGAGATCTTAATATGTGTGGAATTATTGGTTATACTGGTCCTGCAGCTGTAAAAAATATCTTACTTGAAGGGCTTGCTCAGCTGGAATACCGCGGTTATGACAGTGCGGGAATTGCCATCGCAAAGGATGACGGATCCATTTACATTGAAAAACAGACCGGTCAGGTGGCCAATCTGAAAGCAATCTGCGATCAGGCAGATGATGACGGTCACTGCGGAATCGGACATACCAGATGGGCAACTCACGGCGGTGTAACCCGTCCCAATACCCATCCTCATCAGGTTGGAAAGGTAACGCTGATTCATAACGGTATCATCGAAAATTATCACGAAATCATTGAAAAGTTTGATCTGAAGGATCAGCTGGTCAGTGAAACCGATACGGAAGTTGCTGCTGCTCTCCTCAATTATTTTTATGACGGAGATCCGGAAGCGGCCATCCGCAAAGCCGTTCAGGTTCTGGAAGGAAGCTTTGCTTTCTGTATTCTGTTTGAAGGCTTTACCGACCGTATTTTCTGTATCCGCAATGTGAGCCCTCTGGTGGCATCCTCTACACCCGAAGGAAGTCTGGTAGCATCCGATATTACAGCAGTGATTAAGTACAGCAAACGATATTTTGTTGTTCCCGAATACCATCTTATGGTTCTGTATCAGGATCATATCGACCTGTTTGACGAAAACGGTGCCAAAACAAAACCTGAAATTCTGGAAGTAAACTGGGATGTGGAATCAGCTCAAAAAATGGGCTTCCCTCATTACATGCTGAAGGAAATTCATGAGCAGCCCGATTCCATTATGAAAACCATTACTCCCCGTCTGAAGAATGGTCTTCCCTGTTTTGAAGCGGAAGGAATCGATGATAAATTCTTTAAAAAATTTACCAATGTCAATGTGGTTGCCTGTGGTACTGCCATGTATGCGGGTATGGTGGGAAAAGCTGTAATTGAACCGGTTGTTAAAATTCCGGTTACCGTTAATATCGCTTCTGAGTTCCGCTACAGCACACCACTGATTGATGAGAACACTCTTACCATCGTGGTTTCCCAGTCCGGTGAGACAATTGATACACTGGCCGCTCTCCGCCTTGCAAAATCCTGCGGTTCCACAGTTCTGGCAATTGTAAACGTAAAGGGATCTTCCATCGCCCGTGAAAGTGATTATGTTCTCTATACTCATGCCGGCCCCGAAATTGCCGTAGCAAGTACAAAGGCCTATTCCGTACAGCTCTCCGTTTTCTATCTGCTGGCCTGCAAATTTGCTTTGGTGCGCGGCATCTTCGATGAAGCAAAAGGGAAAGAATTCATCGAAAATCTTTATAAATGTATCGATGCCATTTCCGGTGTTCTGGAACACAAGGAAATCATTGAAAAGGCTGTAGATCATCTGAAGGATGCGGAACATGCCTACTATATTGGCCGGGGACTGGATTATGCATTTTCCATGGAGGGCGCTCTGAAGCTGAAAGAAGTATCCTATGTTCATGCAGAAGCCTATGCAGCAGGTGAGTTAAAGCACGGCACCATTGCTCTTATTGAAGAAGGAATCCCGGTTGTTGCTTTTGCAACTCAGGATGCGGTTTATAATAAAACCATTTCCAACATCAGAGAAGTAAAAGCCAGAAATGCCTATGTGATTCTGATTACAAAAGAAAATGCGGAAGTTCCGGAGAATGTATGCAATCTGCATCTGACTGTACCCATTGAAGACGATCTTTTCACTGGTCTTCCCACAGTTGTAATCCTGCAGTTGATTGCATATTACACTTCTACTGCAAGAGGACTGAACGTAGATAAACCCAGAAATCTGGCAAAATCAGTAACGGTGGAATAAAAAATACAGTATTATTGAAATAAAAGAATCCGGCGATCAGACCAATAAATAATCTGATCGCCGGATTTTTTCAGATATATACAGTTTACTCACTTCACACAAAAAACATAATGCTTCTATGTTACTATAGTGAGCTGCGATATGATCTGTTTACGCCAGTTTACTCTGGTCAATCCGGTCAAATCCATCCAGCAGTTCTGATACCAGTGCTTTCATGCGGTCGCAGTCTCCGGGTCTGACACCTTCAATATTCAGTGGCATCAGCGGTTCATGCAGAGACATTCGAAGCAGCAGCCAGCCTTTGATTTCTTCGGAATTAAAGCTGATGCGGATTCCTTCATAGGAGTTGGGAGCCACATTCAGTCCTCTGGCAAGAGCACGTTCTTCAAAAGCTTTTAAAGCCTCTTTACCGTATGCACCGAAGTCGTCTCCTGAAATCTTCATGCGGATTTCGATTTCCTCAAAACCGGGTTTCAATGCCTCCACATAGCTTCCGATCTTCTTTCCCTCTTTATTGGCTTTTGCAGCGGAAATCAGGAGCTTTACAGCCATGTATGCACCATCATCCAGATAATAATTTTCTTTCAGCGCACCATGGCCGGAGGTTTCGATTGCCAGAGGAGAAACAACACCGGATTCATTCAGACGCTTGCATTCGTTGATAACGTTCTTATATCCGCGTTTGAAACGATGCTGCTTCATACCAAGATGACCTTCCAGGAAATCCTGCAGACGGTCGGATGTAACTGAATCTGTTACGATGGTGCTTCCAGGATACTCATCTGCCAGAATAGCGGCCATCATGGCGATGATAGCGTCACGATTGATTTCTGATCCATCGGGAAGTACTGCGGACATACGATCAACATCCGTATCAAAAATGATACCCAGATCTGCCTGATTTGCCAACACTGCCTGTCTGATGGCTTCCATGGCCTGCTTATTCTCAGGATTGGGAATGTGATTGGGGAACATGCCGTCAGGTTCCAGGAACTGGCTGCCGGTGGTATCAGCGCCGAGGGGCTTTAATACCTTTTCCACAAAAAAACCGCCTGCACCGTTGCCGGCATCCACAACAATTTTCAATCCCTTCAGAGGCTCATCATAGCAATCCGCTGAATTCACACCGGCACGGATCTTGTCACAGAGATGTGCGCTGTAGCTGGAGATAAGATCGGCTTCTTCCACTGCAGAGCAGTTTCCCTCTGCTTCAGAAAGACCTTCGGCAATATTCAGAATATCGGTAATATCATCATGTTCCAGACCGCCTTCCACATCGAAAAATTTCATGCCGTTGCGGTGGAAAGGCAGATGGCTTGCTGTAATCATAATGGATCCATTATATTTGAACTCATCATATACTGTTGACATAAACATGGACGGTGTGGAAGCCAGATGACAATCCACAGCCTTTGCACCCTGAGCGATGAGCCCCTTTAAAATAGCTTCCTTCAGCATCTCTGCCGTAATACGTGAGTCATGACCAACTCCGATTTTCAATTCAGAAGCCGGGATTCCGGTCTTTTTAGAAAGCCAGATCACAAAAGCCTGACTGATCCGGTTCGCATCGGCAGGAACAAAATTCACATCTTCTCCAGGTACGCCGGGGGCAGCAATACCTCTGACATCTGTGCCATTCTGTAATTTTAAAAGCATACTCAAATCCTCCAAAATATATTGTGATATAAAACACATTTTTAATCCGATAAGGTGTGGACTTACCGCTTAAAAATGATATAACTATATCATTCTGACAGGTTCAGTATAACATAGCGAAAATGATGATTCAATATATAATTTTGAGCCTGTTTTGAAAAGCCATTTGACAGATCAGCTGACTAGGTGTTATAATGAAATTCCAAAACCTTTACAGGATGTGGATTTTTTTAGATTGACTCTATTTTCGCCACACAATCGCTTTTCCGGTGATTGTGTGGCTTTTTTCTTGCCCGTTTTACCGGAATGCCAGAAATGCAGTTCTGCTTCCCGGCAGGCGCATTGAACTTAACAGATTATTTTATAAGAAGGAGTGATTTTTTTGGAACAGACTTATATGAAAGAAAAACCTATTCTGCAGCTGGTGCTGTCCATGTCGCTGCCCATGGTGATTTCCATGACCGTGAATTCCCTTTACAATATTGTGGACAGCCTGTTTGTGGCACGCATCAGTGAAAATGCCATGACGGCTCTGTCACTGGTTTTTCCCGTGCAGAATCTGGTGAATTCGGTAGCAGTAGGGTTCGCCATCGGTATCAACGCCATGATTGCTTTTTTCCTGGGGGCACAGGAACAGAAAAAAGCTGACCGGACTGCGTCTGCCGGCGTACTGCTCAGTATCCTGCATGGACTCGTTATGATGGCAGTCTGCATTTTAATCATGCCCGGCTTTCTGAAACTGTTTACTTCAGACGCAGAGGTTATCGATCTGGGCGTACGATATTCCAACATTGTGTTCGGTTTTGCTGTCGTAATTACACTGGGATGTGCATTTGAGAAGATTTTCCAGTCCGTCGGCCGGATGACCGTTTCCATGATCAGTATGCTGTGCGGCTGTGTGATCAATATTATTCTGGATCCTATTCTAATCTTCGGTCCCGGCCCCCTTCCTGCACTGGGAATGGAGGGAGCAGCCATCGCTACCGTAATCGGTCAGGTCATTTCTCTTGTGGTTTATCTGATATTCTGTCTGGTAAGTCCTCTTCCGGCAAGAATCAGACTAAAATGCTTGACGTATTATACGGTGGATTCGTCCATTCAGACAGAAAACACCTCTGTCTGCGGGAAAAATTTACACACCGGGACAGAGAAATCCGGAAAAAAGGAATTTCTTTCCATGCTCCGGAGAATATATGCCATTGGAATCCCTGCCACGTTAAATATGGCTCTGCCGTCTCTGATGATCTCCTCATTAAATTCCATCCTTGCTGTCTACTCCCAATCTTATGTGGTGGTACTGGGAGCATACAATAAACTGCAGACTTTTCTTTATCTGTCCTCCAACGGCATTGTACAGGGGATCCGCCCGCTGATCGGCTATAATTACGGGGCCGGTGAGCACAAGCGTGTGAGAAAAATTTATAATCTTTCCCTTTCCCTGATCGTTGGGATGATGATTCTGGGAACTGTTTTATGTCAGCTGATTCCCGGTCAGCTGATCGGTCTGTTCAGCAGCAGCAGAGAAACCGTGGAAGCCGGCGTTACTGCTCTGCATATTATCAGCATTGGATTTATATCCTCTGCTCTTTCTGTCGTTTCCTGCGGTGCACTGGAAGGATTGGGAAAAGGGATGCCGTCTCTGATGATCTCCCTGTCCAGATATGTTGTCATTATCATTCCGGCTGCTTTTGTGCTGAGCCGTTTCTTTGGTGCTTCCGGTGTCTGGCATGCGTTCTGGATTACAGAGCTGGTATCTGCTGCTGTGTCATTTTTTGTATACCGGAATGCGGCACAGAGATAAAGTATATATTCTCCATGACGCCACTTTTCAGATATCTCTTCACCATCTGTATCACCCTCTCGTCCTTCACGTTCCTGCGCAGGATGTTGATGAGTAATTCATGGTTCAACGTGTCGAAGTACTTTGACAGGTCAAGGACAACTGCCCTTGTATATCCCTGTTCGGCATACTCTTTGATCTTCAGAATGGCATCTTTCGCGCTTTGCCCCGGTCGGTAGCCATAGCTTCCATCCGAAAACAAAGGCTCATAAATGGGCATTAGCTGCTGTGCCATCGCCTGTTGGATGATGCGGTCTATAACGGTAGGCACAGCAACAGCAAAAAGCACTTGATAACAGCAGGGATTTGGGAACAGCAACAATACTCCATCCTTACCATCCCCTCTACGGGAAGAGTTTCCCTATCCTGAAAATCCGGAGAGTAGACGGCCAGCGCCGCTACTCGCT